>JBAWYA010000010.1:0-11809 GCA_037143815.1 bacterium
TATTCCTTCCCAAAATTTTATCGTTGGGAATTTTAGATGGTATTACTGGGAATGTCGTAGGGTCTTGGAATACACTTGGACTTTTCGCTGGTTTTGCTAGTCTTATGTTTCTTTTGATGATTGAATTTTTTGCGATTTCTAAAATAGAAAAAATAGTACTTTCAGTATTTGTTTTGCTCTCAGTGTTGTTGACGGCCACAGTAAATTTTCCTTTAGTTTGGTTACTTCTCGGAATTTTTAGTACTATTGTTTTTGTTTATAAAATATCAATTACTTTAGAAAAATCAGAAGGCGAGGATGGTGTGATAAAAGCCAAGTATTTTCCCGTAGTTTCTTTTGTGGTTATGTTGGTATCATTGCTATTTTTTATTTCGTCAGGTTTTTTGGGAAATATTATTCCAAATAGTTTGCAAATATCAAATACCGAAGTTAATCCTTCTCTCTCTTCCACTATGTCAATTGCCAAAGAAGTTCTCGTAAAGAACCCCATCTTTGGTATTGGACCAAATAAATTTAAAGAAGCTTGGTCAATGTATAAACCATTATCTATAAATAATACACAATTTTGGAATGTTTCTTTTAATTCTGGTTCAGGGTTGTTTCCCACTTTTGCTGCAACCACTGGAGGTGTTGGCATACTTTCTTGGGTAGTTTTCTTTGTTTTGTTTTTATTTATCGGTGTAAAATCGGTATTTGCTAGTATCAAGAAAAGAATAAATTGGGAAATGGTTTCTTTCTTTATTTTATCTCTTTATTTATTTATTTCCTCTTTATTTTATTTCACAGGTCCAGTTATGTTTTTATTGTCTTTTGCTTTTTCTGGAATATTTATCGGACTTGTCGCTTCTAATTCAAACAAAGAGTTTTGTATATCATTTCTGAATGATCATAGAAAAAGTTTCTTTTCTATTTCTGCTCTTATTATTGTGACAGTTTTCTTTGTTACTGTTGCATTCAAGTATACAGAAAGATTTATTTCTATATATTATTTCGAAAAAGCACTTTCGGCGCAAGCAGTTCCTGATGCCAAGGATTTTATTGGTAAAGCTCTTTCTTTGTATTCAAATGATTTTTATCTACGTACTTATTCACAGATATATCTAATAGATTTAAATTCCTTATTATCTAAAGGTAAAACATTATCTGATGCAGAAAACGCGACCTTACAAGCAATTTTTGATCAGGCCTTACAAGGTGCACAGATGGCAATAAATTTTGATTCAAAAAATTATTTGAATTATCAATTACTTGGTTCCGTTTATCAGACAGCAGGGGTTCTTGGGGTCAAAGATGCTTACGGTAAAGCTATGGAGGCTTTTAAGTCAGCGTCTGCTATCAATGTAAACAGTCCAGAACTTAAACTTTCTTTGGCTAATATATCTATCGCTGATAAAAAAAATAAGGAAGCAAAAGATTATGCCAATCAATCTCTTTCCTTAAAACCTGATTACATTGATGCTCTTATTTTACTTTCTCAAATAGCAACTAGTGAAAATGATAATATTTCTGCACTCTCTTATGGAGAGAAAGCTCTCTCTGTTTCTCCAACCAGTCCAGATTTAATAAAATACGTCGATTCTTTAAAGAATCCAAATAAGGTAGTAAATCAAATCAAAACTCCCGTTTTGAATACTAAAAAGCCATAAAAAAAAGAATAGGTCTCGTACAAAATTACAAAAAATATGATATTATTGTGGTAACTTATTAGGTAATTAATTTTGTACGTAATGGAGAAAATCTTAAAAATTTTTAACAAGGAATACTCGAATATAAATCAAGCGGCTATTCTTTTGGGTTTTTTTGCTTTTCTTTCTCAAGTTTTAGCTTTATTCCGTGATCGCTCTTTTGCGCATTTTATTGGACCGGGTCCATGGCTCGATTCTTATTATGCTGCTTTTCGTGTACCAGATCTTATTTTTATTTCCATAGCTTCTCTTGCTTCCTTTACTGTAATTATTCCTTTTGTTGTTGCAAAAATGCATGCTTCGTCAACAAGCGGGTCTGGAGATAGTGTTACAGAAGAGGCTCGTAAATATCTGAATGATATTTTTACTGTTTTTTTTATCACGATGGTAATTGTTTCTTTTATTGCTTTCTTGTTTATGCCTTATTTGGCACCCTTCATTGCTCCAGGTTTTTCTCCTTTAATGCAGGCAAAAGTTGTTATGCTTTCACGTATAATGTTATTGTCACCGATATTTATGGGTCTTTCAAATCTTTTTGGTGCTGTCACTCAGATTTTTCGTAAATTTTTCATTTATTCTTTAAGTCCGATTCTTTACAATATAGGTATTATTATTGGTGCTATATTTTTGTATCCAATCTATGGAATATATGGATTAGCTTTAGGGGTTGCTTTTGGGGCTTTTATGCATTTTGGGATACAGGCATTAACAGCGGGGACTTTGGGTTTTACCCCAAAGTTTTCTTTGTCTATTAATTTTTCTGAAATAAAAAGTGTGGTATTAACTTCACTTCCTAGGACTCTTGGGCTCGCTTTTAACAATTTGGCTCTCATAGCTATTATTGCCCTAGCTTCATTTTTAAAAGATGGGTCTATTTCAATATTTAATTTTGCTTTCAATCTTCAATCAGTGCCATTAAATATTATTGGGATTTCTTATGCAGTTGCCACTTTTCCAACTTTAGCAAAATCTTTTTCTTTGGGTAAAATGGATGAATTTAGAAATCATCTCAAGTCTTCCGCACGAGCAATAGTATTTTGGTCTTTACCTGTTCTTGTTCTTTTTATTGTAATTCGTGCGCAGATTGTGCGTGTAATATTGGGTTCAGGATCTTTTTCATGGGACAACACTCGTTTGGTGGCAGCAGCCCTTGCTATTTTCTCAATTTCAATTTTGGCACAGGGTATGATTACGCTTTGTTCTAGAGCTTATTATGCAATAGGTGACACAAAGCGTCCTTTAATAATTAATCTTTCTTGTTCAATTTTAATAATAATTTTGTCTTTTGTTTTTATTCATTTATTTGAAAATATGCCAGTTTGGCGTTATTTCATAGAATCGTTGCTTAAAGTGGGGGATATTGCTGGCACAGAAGTATTGATGCTCCCACTTGCATATTCTCTTGGTACTATTTTGAATGCTGTTTTACACTGGTTCTTTGTTAGGAAAGATTTTATGAATGGTGAATCTTTTATTACAAAGACTTTCTTTCAAAGTTTAGGAGCAGCATTTTTCTTGGGGCTTGTGTCTTATATTGGTTTAAATATTCTTTCACCAATTTTTGGTACTACCACACTCATCGGAGTATTTTTGCAAGGATTTATTTCTGGGATTTTTGGCATAATGGCTGCTGTTTTATTGTTATATCTTTTGAATAATGAGGAACTTAAAGACATCACACAGGCTTTAAAAACTAAATTTTGGCGTATTAAAATCGTTGCTCCTTCGCAAGAAGAGCTTTGAAAAATGTGTTATTTCTGCTAGAATAATAGAGGTTCTTAGAGAAACTCTCTCAAGAACCATTCTTGTATGGAAAAGGATTATTCAAATTTGCACCGTGGTTTGGTGCTTAAATATTTTTGGCAAGTCGGTAAACGCTTCAAGTGGTATTTTTTTACTGTGATTATTTTTACGATAATTGCTTCCGCACTTGATGTTATTATACCATTTCAATATTTAAAACTTTGGAATGTTTTGAGTGTAAACGATTTTGCTGTTGTGGAAACAGCCAAGTCTATAATTATTTTAATTTTAATTTTAAACTTTGCTCGCTGGATTCTTCGTAGGATTTCAGGATTTTCACTTGCACGTTTTGAGGCAGAATCCATGGCTGGTCTTAGAGAGCAATCTTTTTCTTATTTGATAGGGCATTCACATTCTTTTTTTGCGAATAATTTTTCTGGTTCGTTGACTCAGAGAATAAATAAATATGCGCGAGCTTTTGAGAAAATTGTTGATAGAATGATGGCTGATGGTTTGCCACTCATTATCCGTGGTATAGGTACAGTAATCGCAATCTATACTTTATTTCCAAAGTATTCTTATATTTTAGGAATTTTTTGCATAATATTTTTATTCACAGCTTTTTTATATATTCGCTTTAAATTAAAATATGATGTAATAGCTTCAGAAGCAGATTCTAAAACCACTGGAGCCTTTTCTGACTCGATTGGTAATCATTCGTCGATTCAATTGTTTACTGGTTATGAATATGAAAAAGAGCGCATAACTGAAGTTATTCAAGATCAGAAAAAAAAGACAGTTTTTAATTGGTATTTATGGGAAGGTTTGAATGCGATAGAAAGTTTCTATTCTCTTGCTATTGAATTTATTATTTTCTGGATTGTTATTGGTGATTGGAAACTTGGTTTAATAACTTTACCCGTTATCGTTTTGTTGCAAAGTTATTTGATTCGTTTAATTGAAAACTTATGGAGTTTTGGTGCCATTGTGCGTGCATATTATGAAAGCTTTGCTGATGCTGAAGAAATGGCTGTTATTCTTAGTACTCCATATGAGATAGTAGATAAACCAACGCAGGAAATGGGTGAAGTAAATGGAGAAGTTATTTTTGAAAATGTTGGATATGTTTATGAAAATAATAATATCAAGGTATTGAATAATTTCTCTTTAATTATTCCTGCTGGACAAAAGATTGCGATTGTTGGTTCTTCGGGTGCTGGGAAAACAACTTTTGTGCGTCTTCTTATGAGATTGTTTAATATTAGTTCTGGTAAGATCATGATTGATGGTATTGATATTTCCAGCGTCTCTCAAAAGAATCTTCGTGAGAAAATCTCTTTTGTGCCACAAGATCCAGTGCTTTTTCATCGTACTCTTTTGGAAAATATACGTTATGGTAGACGTGATGCCACCAATGAAGAAGTTTTAGTTGCAGCCCATCTTGCGCATTGTGATGAATTTATTGATGCATTACCAAATGGTTATGAGACACATGTCGGAGAAAGAGGAGTCAAGCTTTCTGGTGGAGAACGTCAGCGTGTCGCTATTGCAAGAGCTATTCTTAAAAATTCTCCTATACTTATCCTTGACGAAGCAACTTCTTCTCTTGATTCTCATTCAGAATCTTTAATTCAAGATGCTCTCCATACACTTATAAAAGGAAAGACTACCATTGTGATTGCGCATAGGCTTTCAACTGTTCGAGAAATGGATAGGATTATTGTGATTGAAAAAGGAAAAATTACAGAAGATGGTGTCCATGAAGAACTTACTAATAAAGAAGGCGGACTCTATAAAAAATTATGGGATCTTCAAGCCGGAGGATTTAAAAATCTGATTTAATACTGTTATAATTTATGGATTTAAAACACATACGAAATTTTTCAATTATCGCCCATATAGACCATGGCAAAAGTACTTTGGCAGATAGAATGCTCGAGATTACACATACTGTTCCAGAGCGTTTAATGCGTGACCAAGTGCTTGATTCTATGGAGCTTGAACGTGAACGAGGGATTACTATCAAGATGCAACCTGTGCGAATGGAATATGGTTTAGGTAAAGAAAAATATGTCTTAAATTTGATTGATACACCTGGGCACGTGGATTTTTCTTATGAAGTTTCTCGTGCTTTAAAGGCTGTAGAAGGTTCTATTTTGTTGGTTGACTCTACTCAAGGAGTGCAGGCTCAAACACTTACTACGCTTGCTATGGCTCGTGGAGGAGGCAATGATAAAGGCAGGAAGATTATTCCTGTACTTTCAAAGATTGATTCACCCTTAGCTCGAGTTTCTGAAGTAAAAGAAGAGGTTATAAAACTTTTAAATTGTGATCCTGAAGAGATACTTTTGGTGTCGGGTCGCACCGGAGAAGGAGTAGATAATCTTTTGCAAGAAATTATAAAAAGAGTCCCAGCGCCAGCAGAAAATTACAAATACAAAGAAGAAAATAAAAATGATAATATTTTAAGTGCGCTTATTTTTGATTTTAAATATTCAAACCATAGAGGGGTTATTGTTTTTGTGCGAGTCCTCGATGGGAAAGTTAAAAAAGGGGACAATTTAATTTTTGCTGTTTCTAATGAGAAATTTACAGCACTCGAAGTCGGTACTTTTTCTCCAGAAGAAACTGCTCGTGAATCTTTGTCTTCGGGTGAGATTGGTTATATCGTTACAGGTATCAAGAAACCTGGTATTGCTTCTGTCGGAGACACTATTACAAAGGCTGTTTTTCCACTACCAGCGCTTTCTGGATATATGCAACCTATGCCTGTGGTTTGGGCAAGTATTTTCCCTGAAGATGCAGATGATTTTGCTTTATTAAAATTGTCATTGGGTAAATTAAAACTTTCTGATTCGTCTTTTTCATTTGAAGAAGAATCCTCGGGGTCTTTAGGGCGTGGATTTCGTGTTAGTTTTCTTGGAATGCTTCATTTGGAAATTATAACTGAAAGGTTAAAAAGAGAATTTAATTTAAATTTAGTTATTACTACGCCTTCTATTGTATATGAAGTTGAACGCAACAATCCTTCGACAAGTTCAGGACAAGCTGGAAAGAGGGAAAAGATTTATTCTCCATATTTTTTTCCAGATGATGGAGAAATTAAAACTGTTTTTGAGCCTTGGGTAAATATAAAAATAATAACTCCAGTTCAATATTTGGGTAATATAATGCAAATTCTTTTTGACCATGAAGGTGAAGTTGGGGAGACAGAAAACTTTGGAGACAATCGTTCTTCAATATCTGTGAAAATGCCACTTCGCGAATTGATGCGCAATTTCTTTGACGAATTAAAGAGTACTTCATCGGGTTATGGGTCTATCTCTTATGACATAGCTGAGAATCGTGAAGCTAATGTCACTCGGCTTGACGTTTTGGTTGCCGATGAGCCTGTTCCGGCTTTTTCAAAAGTTATTTCTAAAAAAAGAGTAGAGATTGAAGCCGAACAATCAGTTTTAAAATTGGAGAGTTTATTACCAAGACAAATGTTTACTTTAAAAATTCAAGGTAAAGCGCTCGGACGTATTATTTCTTCACGTACTCTTTCTGGTATGAAAAAAGACGTCACAGCTCATATGTATGGAGGGGATATTACACGCAAAATGAAACTTCGTGAAAAGCAAAAGAAAGGTAAAAAGAAGATGAAAGAGAGGGGAAGAGTAAATATTCCACAAGATGTATTTCTAAAAATGATGCGATCATCTAATGATTAGACTTTAAAAGTTTTTTACTTTAGTCTAAATATAGGAGAATAGAGCAAAATCATACTGATTATGATGAGGATGCTGACTATAGCCCAAACTAGTTGTATTCTTTTTTGATTTTTTTTGTTGAAAAACATATACTTGAATATATCATCTTTATGAAAAGTTTTCAACAAAAGAAAGGATTAAGAAATATTTTATATTCAAGACCTGTTTTGGTGTTGTTGATTATTTTAATATTTTTATTTAGTTATTTTTTATTTGGTTTTATGGGAAAAATGGAACTAACCATGGAGAATAGAAAAATAGCAGAAAATAAAGTTGTGCAGTTGAAAGAACAAAAAGAGAGACTTGTATCTGATATTTCTAAATTAAATAGTAATAATGGAGTAGAGGAAAGTATTAGAGATAAATTTGGTTTAGCCAAAGAAGGAGAAGGTATCGTTGTTATAATAGATAACAAAACTGAGCCAAAGGTGGTAAAAGAAGAGTCTGGAGGCTTTTTCTCTTTTTTGAAGAATTTATTTAAATAATATGATACAATAAAGCTATGAAGATTGTATTTTTTGGTTTAGAAAAAAATGAACAGGTTGTTTTTTTAGAATCTTTTATTGGTGTTGATATTTCATTTATTGAAGGAAAATTAGATGAAAATAACACAATTGACGCAAAAGATGCCGATGTTGTTTGTGTTTTTATTAATTCAGATATAAATAAGAAAGTTATTGATGCATTGCCAAATTTAAAGTTTATAGCTACTCGCGCGACAGGATATAATAATATTGATTGTGAATATGCAAATACAAAAGGCATAAAAGTATCCAATGTGCCTGCTTATGGTTCTCATACTGTGGCAGAGTTTGCTTTTGGTCTTATTTTAAATCTTTCAAGAAATATTATAAAGGCAAACAATTATGTAAGAGGATCATCTGATTTTAATTATTTTCAAGAGATGGAGGGTTTTGATTTAGAAGGTAAAACTTTAGGAATTATTGGTACTGGGAAAATTGGAAAAAATGTTTTAAAAATTGCTAAAGGTTTTGCTATGAATGTCGTTGCTTATGATTTATATCCAGATCAAGTTTTTGCAAAGGAGAATAATTTTGAATATAAAATTTTAAATGAAGTTGTTTCTCAGTCTGATATAATAACCTTACACGCTCCTTACACCAAAGAGAATCATCACTTGATAAATAAAGAAAATATTTCCTTAATGAAAAAAGGAGCTTATCTTGTAAATACGGCCCGTGGAGAGCTTGTTGACACCGAGGCACTCATTTGGGGGCTCAAGGAGGGAATCATTGGTGGAGTCGGTCTTGATGTTTTAGAAAATGAGAAGGATTTGAGAGATCATAAAGATTCAAGTTTGGCTTTACTTAATAAAGAGTTGATGAATATGCCAAATGTTATTGTTACTCCTCATATTGCTTTTTATACGCGTGAAGCAGTTTCTGAAATATTAAAGACGACAGTTTTAAATATTAAAAGTTTTCTTACTAACAATCCTGTAAATCTTGTAAAGTAATAAATAATGAAAAATCGCATTAAGAATTTTGACGAATTGGCTGTAACAGAGAATCGTAGACTTGTTTTTTCTATTGTGGAGGCAGGGTTGGAGTCTATAAATACGCAAGCTGTAATTTCTAACTCTGTTAAACTTGAAAATGATGTTTTAAATATATTAGGAGAAAAGTTTATTTTATCTAAATTCAAAAAAATAAAAGTTGTTGGTTTTGGTAAAGCATCTATTGACGCAGCTTTGGCGCTAGAGGAAATCTTGGGTTCTAAAATAACAGAAGGGGCAGTTATTGGACTTCATAAAATAGATCTTCATTATATTGAGATTTTTACAGGCACTCACCCTAAACCAAGTCAAATAAATGTTGAAGCTGGTGAAAGGATATATCAAATAATTAAAGATTCTACTGTTGAAGATTTAATTATTGTTCTTGTTTCAGGTGGAGGTTCTGCACTTCTTTGTTATTCTCAAAATGAATGTGAACAAAATGTTAATCTTTATAATGAATTTCTAAAATCTGGGAAGACCATTGCAGAAATTAATACAGTTCGTAAACATCTTTCAATATTAAAGGGTGGAGGTTTGGCAAAAATAGCTTATCCTGCGACAGTGATTGGACTTATCTTTTCTGATGTTCCTGGGGATAATTTTTCAAATGTTGCTTCTGGTCCAACATACAAAGATGAGACTACGGTAATTGATGCAGAAAAGATTATTACTGAAAACAATTTGGGAGATTTTGATTTAATAGAGACACACAAAGAAGATAGATATTTTGAAAATGTTCATAATTTTGTATTAGTTTCAAATAAAATAGCGTTAGAAGCTATGAGGGAGAAATCAAAAGAGCTCGGATTGATGACAAAAATAGTATCAGATGAAATATATGATGAAATTAGTATTGCTTTGAAAAGAATTTCTGCAGTTAAAGAAAATAATACTGTTGTTTTAGCTGCAGGAGAGCCATCTGTTTATATTAACGACAGGGGTGGAAAAGGTGGAAGAAATCTTCATATAGATTTAGAAATGTTGAAAATGATTGATGATGATTCTGTGTTTATATCATTTGCGAGCGATGGTATGGATAATAGTGATAGCGCTGGGGCAGTAGTGGATAAAAATACTTTAGAAAAAGCAAAGGAATTAGGTCTAGATATTGATGATTATTTATCAAGGTTCGATTCTTATAACTTTTTTCAAAAATCAGGTGATCTGATCATGACTGGTGCAACTGGCGCCAATGTTTCAGATTTAATGATTCTTTTGACGAAAAAATAAAATGTTTAATTGTCTAAATATAAAATGAGTAAAGATTTTGATAATTGGAATAAAATAAAAAAGGAAAAGCATAATAAAAATATGTTACCTTTATTTTCAGAACGAGAAATTTGGTGGTGTGCTCTTGGAATTAACATTGGTAGCGAAGAAGACGGTAAGGGTGTAAATTATTTACGACCAGTTTTAATTTTAAGGAAATTCAATAAATCGATATTTTATGGATTACCAATAACTTCAAAGAAAAAAAATGATATGTTTCATATATCTATAAATTCTGGAAAGATAGAAGGATCATTGATATTATCCCAGATGCGACTCATTGATGTAAGAAGATTAAGTCATCTTTTAGGTAAAATAACAGAAACTGAAATGACAGAAATAAAGAAAAAACTCAAAGAATTATTTCCTTGAGTTTTTTCTAAGATTTACCTCCGCCGAAGCGGAGTCGTGCCGAATGGCAATTTGTAAACTAAGTATATTAAATATATGAATCAAAGTCAAGCACAAAATAAAATTACAAAAATTATAGCTGAAGAAATACAAGATTCACACGGTAATCCTACTATCAAGGTGACAATATGGTCTGGAGACATCTCAGATAGTTTTTCAGTGCCGTCTGGAGCTAGTACTGGTGCTCATGAAGCGCACGAGCTACGAGATGAAGATGGAAAAGGTGTAAAAAAGGCAATAGAAAATATAAATAAAATTATTGCTCCAGTTTTAATTGGACAAGATGTTTTAGCACAAGAAGAAATAGATGAAATCATGATTGAGTTAGATGGTACTCCAAATAAAGACAATCTAGGAGGTAATTCTATGATTGGTGTTAGTGTTGCTTGTGCAAAAGTTGCAGCTAGAGTTTCTAAAATGGAGACATTTAAATATTTACAAACATTATCTGCAATAAAGCCATCTCGTCCTACACCTCATCTTTTTATGAATTTACTTGAAGGTGGTAAACATACCAAGGGTAAATTAGCTTTTCAAGAATATCTTCTTGTTTCTGATACAGACAATATCAGAGAGGCTGTTGATTTTGGTGTTAAGGTGCAAAATTCTTTAAAAGAGATGATTAGAAAAGAATTAGGTGAAGAATCTACTGTTTTGGGTGACGAGGGGGGCTTTGCAACAAAAATAAATAACATAAGAAAACCTTTAGAATTTTTAGTCAATGCTATAAAAGAAAATAATCTAGAAGGTAAAGTAAGATTATCTTTAGATGTCGCCGCTTCTTCATTTTATTCTAATGGAATGTATAAAGTTGATGGCAAGTTTGTTTCCAAAGAGGGTATGTTAAGTATTTATGATTCTTTAGTTAAGGAATTTAATTTATTTTCTATTGAGGATCCATTTGATGAGGAAGATTTTGATAGCTTTAAACGTCTTCGCTCCTTGATTTATTGTGAGGCAAAAGAAATTTTTATGGTGGGAGATGATTTAACTGTTTCCAATAAGATGCTTCTTGAAAAGGCTATAGAAAATGGAAGTGTAAATGCAATTATTATAAAACCAAATCAGATTGGTACTTTATCAGAGACATTAGAGACTATGAAATTAGCTAGAGAAAATAATATTGAATTAATTGTTAGTCACAGGGGTGAAGAGACAAATGATGATTTTATTGCTGACCTTGCTTATGCATATGGATGCTTTGGATTGAAGGCTGGTTCCCCATTAAAACCAGAAAGAAGGCTTAAATATGATAGATTAATCAAAATATCTGGAATGTAGCTTGTAAAAATATTATGCTATAATATTCATATATACTATATAAAGTATTAATTATTATTAATGTAAAAAAGACTAATTTATGGCAGAAGAAAATTTTGTAAAATGGTTTAATGAAGTAGGTATTGATGATGTTCCAATAGTGGGAGGTA
>JBAWYA010000011.1:0-11506 GCA_037143815.1 bacterium
CGAGACATGTGTTCTGGAAAAGATGAGGGGGTGCATTTAGAATGCTAATTCAGTACTAAATATTCTAACTTAAATTTTACAATAATTTTTCTGGCACTATTAATGCCACAGATTCCATTAAAGTCTTGGCAGAACTTCCCGGCATCCTTAAAAATTCACGAACTTTGAAAATATGTTGCATGCAAACTTGTAAAGAATTTTGAACGGTGTGGGTCCCAACCGGTAATCCGGGAAGGGTTAAGCCGGAGAAATTTTTTACAAGTTTGCTATGCAAAACAACTTCAAGCGCATTTAGAAATTTTATAGCTTCTGAACGAGTAGAATCCAAAATAGCAATTTTGTTACCATATTCATCTTTCTCTTCAGGTTCTACCAATAACTCTTTCAAGAAATCTATTCTTTTTGGTAAAGATATACTGATAAACTTTTCTGCATTTTTCATCTCTTCTGTGAGATCTTGGTTTGTTGAAATTACATAAAATCTAGAAACGAGAGTCGCTAGTAAAGAATTGATATCAGGGACTACAAGAAAAAAATGCGTATTTTCTATTGGTTCTTCAAACATTTTCAGTAAAACATTTTCAGCATCAAGAGAAAAACTATTTACACAAATTAAAAATATCTTTTTTGAAGAAGAAAATCCCCTATTTGAAGACATAGAACGTAAATCAAAAGCCTCATCGACTTTAAAATTATCAATTACAATATGACAAAAATCAGGATTTCCAGAAGTTTTGATATTTAAACTCTCAAAAAAGCTAAAAATCTCCGGCACGATTTCATTACGATTGCCCTCTATCAAATAAGCATGATGTAAATTGTTTTTATCTAAATGTTTTGAAATCATAAATGTTTTAAAAATTTAAAATAGTGCTTTTAAAAATCTTACGAAGGCCGACGGGCCGTAGTCTAAGTAAAAATTCAGCAGAATTTTATACGGGTTTTTAAAAGTAGCTATTTTAAATTTTGAAATAACCTATTCCTATTTCTTGCTCAAAACACTCTTTTTGTAAACATCTAAATGATCAAGTGCTATGCCTGTGCCTTTTACCACACAAAAAAGAGAATCCTCAGCTAAGGTGGCTTTCACTCCTGTTTTTTGATAAACCAAATCAGTCAAATTTCGTAATTGAGATGTGCCCCCAGTCATAATAATACCTTGATCTATAATATCAGATGCGAGTTCTGGCGGAGTTTCTTGTAATACAGTTTTAATCGCTTTTATTATTTGTTTTAATTCATTATCAATCGCACGAACTATTTCATTGGTTCCAACTCGCGCAGATCTAGGTAACCCTTGAATAAAATCTCTACCCTTTATTGTCACAGAAAGTTCTTCTTCTAAAAGCACAGCCGCACCAATTTTTATTTTTACTTCTTCTGCTGTTCTGTCACCTATCGCTAGATTAAAAGTTTTTTTAATATAATCAGCTATAGCTTGATCTATTTTATTACCAGCACATTTTACAGAAGTGGAAGCCACAATACCACCGAGAGATATAACAGCCACGTCAGTAGTACCTCCACCGATATCCACAACCATATGACCTTTTGATTCATAAATCGGTATTCCTGCGCCAATAGCCGCCAAAATAGGTTCTTTCACAACATAAGCATTCTTTGCACCAGCGCGTATTGTCGCTTCTATAACTGCTCGTCTCTCTGTAGAAGTGACACCGGCTGGAACTGAAACCATCACATCAGGTTTGAAGAAATTAAATTTCCCCATTGCTTTATTTATAAAATAACGCAACATGGCTTCTGTCACACGGTAGTCTGCAATCACGCCATCTTTCATTGGACAATAAGTAATAATAGATTCTGGAGTTTTGCCAATCATATCTTTTGCTTCAAAACCGATAGCTAAAATTTTATTATCTTGTTCGGAAACAGCCACCACAGAAGGCTCGTTCAAAATTATTCCTTTACCCGGCAAAAATACCAAAGTATTAGCTGTCCCTAAATCTATACCCAACTTTTTTGTAAAAATACCCATTGAGTCAATATATCATATTTATGCTAAAATCAAAGGATGAGTAAAATAGAAAAAGATGAAATAGAAAATCCATTTAAAGGATATTTGGCAAATTTACAGAAACATAAACCTGCCGTAAATTCAGTCCACGAAATTGTAAATTGTTATTACAAAATGAATGGCTGGGAGAAGATGCCTAAAGATTTTTATAAAGGCAGATATGCTTATAATAAATTGGCAAAAGAAGCAAAAATGCTATACGTAGCCTGTAATGAGGTATTAGATGACGCAATCTGGGCGCTCGACAAAATGAAATATTTGGCAAGTAAGGGAAATTTTGATTGGTCTATAATTACTTGCCTAAAACATAAATTAAAATAGATTAGTTGCAAATATTTCTAATATAGTCTATATTCTTTCTTGAACACAGTATAAATATGACTAAAAAATACCTGTACACCAAAGATTCGGGGGGCAAAGAAATAAAAAAAAAATTTGAAGTTCTGTGTGGCGTAAATCCATGGAGCTTCGTGGACAGTTTCGATCCAGACGGGAACGGAGAACTGTATGTGGCTGTCCCAAGACAGCAAGTGCAGTTGCATGGGTTCGTGTCAGTGACCAACCTGGATGAGCAGGCTCGCCTTGCTCCATTACAAATGGTTATTGAGATTCAACCGAATCCTTAACAAAATCAATTTAGGGGGCGGCTCGTAATCCGAGCCGCCCCAAGCTATTTTATGCAGAGTTATGAGACAATTACAGTAAATTCCCCTCTCACTTTATTATCAGCCCGAGGCTGATCAGCCTCGGGCTGATAATATTCCAAAACTTCAAATGGAGTCCCAATTTTAAATTCTTCATAAATCTTGGTCAACTCTCTGGCAACACAAACTTTTTTATTTGGACAAAATTTGATAAGTGATTCTAATGTTTTTAAAATTCTATGAGGAGATTCATAAAAAACCATCGTGCGTTTTGTGTCTCTGATTTCTTTAAATAAAGTTTCTCTACCTTTTTTATGTGGCAAAAAACCAAGAAAAGTGAATTCATGTGTGGGTAATCCTGATGCAGACAAAGCAGTGATGACTGCAGAAGCTCCCGGAATCGGAATTACTTGCACACCTACCTCTCCCCAACCCTCCCCTGTCAGGGGAGGGCGAAGGGTGGGGTTAAATTTTTCTTTTATCTGAGAAATCAACATTGCTCCCGGATCAGAAATCCCCGGCGTGCCAGCATCAGAAACTAAGGCAATATTTTTCCCTTCTTGTATTAATTCAAAAATTTTATCTAACTTATTGCTTTGCCTAGAATTTTTTCCGACTATATCATCCGATGGATAACTCATTGTCGGCGTATTTATAGCGTATTTTTCTAAGATTTTACGCGTTTCTCGTGTATCTTCGCACAAAATCAAATCAACACTTTTCAGAGTTTCAATAGCTCTCAGTGTAATATCTCCCATATTTCCTATCGGCGTCGCCACAACATAAAATTTTGACATTATTTTCTATATTTCTTCGTTCTCCACTTATCAGCGATTTTTACGCGAGTGAGTGAACGCTCAAGCTCTGATTCAAAATGTTCAAAGTTTACAAGTTCTTTGTTTTCCATTTGCTTCTTCAACTCTTCAGCTCGAGCTTTAGCTTTAGAGATTTTTTCATCTGAAAGCTCTGACATATGTTCAGCAAAATCAGCCAAAACAGCAACCTCAGTTATGCCATCTTTATCCTTTTTAATTTCCACAAATCCTCCTACGACAGCCATAGGCACGTATTCACCACCCACGACGGCGACAACATCTCCAGAAGACAAACCAGTAATGATTGGAATATGATCAGGTAAAATGGTCATCTCACCTTCTGCCCCTGGTATTGTCACTTGATCCACCATCTCTTCTAAAACGAGACGTTCTGGTGTGACTATTTTTAATTTTAGTTGTTTTGACATAATATTTTTAAAGTGCTCCCTTCATGTAAAAATCATTTTCTGACTTACTGTCATGCTTACCATCTAATATTTCTCTAAATGAACGAATGGTGTCAGCAAGTGAAACGTAAACCCCCTTTACTCCAGTAAATTGTTCTGCCACGAAGTTTGGCTGTGAAAGGAATTTTTGAATCTTACGAGCACGCGCCACCAACTCTTTGTCAATTTCAGACAATTCTTCCATACCCAAGATGGCAATAATATCTTGCAAATCTTTATAACGTTGAAGAACACGCTGAACCTCACGAGCGACAGAATAATGTTCCTTACCAACGATATTCGGATCAAGAATTGTAGAAGATGAGTCAAGTGGATCAACAGCTGGATAAATACCAATTTCTGAAAGTGAACGATTTAAAACAACAGTAGAATCTAGGTGAGCAAATGTTGTAGCTGGAGCTGGATCTGTTAAATCGTCTGCAGGCACATAGACAGCTTGCACAGAAGTAACAGAACCTTTATCGGTAGAAGTGATGCGTTCTTGTAAAATTCCCATCTCTGTACTGAGAGTAGGCTGATAACCCACAGCAGAAGGAATGCGACCGAGTAATGCAGAAACTTCGGAGCCAGCTTGCGTAAAACGGAAAATATTATCAATAAAAAGAAGGACATCTTTACCCTCAGCATCACGAAAATGTTCAGCCATTGTGAGTCCAGAAAGAGCTACACGTAGACGAGCACCTGGCGGTTCATTCATTTGTCCGAAAACCATGGCGACCTTTGGAAGCACGCCAGAATCTTTCATTTCATGATAAAGGTCATTACCTTCACGAGTACGCTCACCGACTCCAGCAAAAACAGAATATCCACCGTGATTTGATGCAATGTTATGAATAAGTTCTTGAATAACGACTGTCTTACCGACACCAGCGCCTCCGAAAAGTCCAACTTTACCACCTTTGAGAACTGGACAAATAAGATCAATGACTTTAATACCCGTTTCAAGAATTTCAACTTTTGTAGCTTGAGATACATAAGGAGGAGCTTTGCGATGTATTGGCATTCTCTTTGCAGATTCTAGAGAATTACCACCAGCTTTCACTAAAGACTCAACAGGTAGGTCATCAATGGTCTCACCCAAGACATTAAAAATCCTTCCGAGAGTTGCACTACCCACAGGTACAGAAATAGGTGCTCCGGTATTCGTGACTTCCATTCCACGTGATAGACCATCAGTGGTATCCATGGCCACTGCTCGGACTATTCCACCACCTAGATGTTGTTCAGTCTCAAGAATCACTTTCTTGGTTCCATTCATCACTTCTAATGCATTGTAAATTTCTGGTAAATTTTCTCCAAAATTCACATCTACGACCGGACCTATTATTCTTTTTATTGTACCTGTTGTTTTCATAATAATAATTTAATTAATAATTGATTTTGCTAAATCATGCCGCGAAAGTCAATCGAATCGCGACGCTAATAATTTTTTAACTCACCGATGCCATACCCGCACTAATCTCTGATATTTCTCTAGTAATGTTCGACTGCCTTGCTTTATTGAACACTAGAGTCAAATCATCAATCATCTCTCCGGAAGCGTCACTAGCATTCTTCATCGCCACCATTCTGCTTGATTGCTCAGATGCATTTGATTCCAGAATCATTTGATAAATCTGCATTCTGGTCAATTTCTCGGCAAGTGAACCAATCAACTTTACTTTATCACCCTCAAACAAATAATCTGCTTTCATTTGTGAAGGACCGTCCTCCACATTTTCATGTTGCTTTATATGTTCTAAAGATTCAATCACCTCTTTTAAATCTGTCTTACTGACTGGCAATATTTGCTTTATGTTTGGTTTTTGAGTAAGAGCTGAAACGAAATCAGTATATGCCACCAAAACTTTATCATAATGAAGAGCAGTATATTCATCTATAGCAAATTTAGAAATAGGAACAATTCCAGATAAAGAAATCTTATCATCTAGATCTGAAAAAGTAATAACAATATTTACACCCAATCTGCGCATTGCTATATCACCCTTTTTACCAACAGACACAACATCAATATTTAAATTTTTGTTTTTCAACAATGAAATAGTTTTTTTAATAACCTGCGCATTATAAGCACCACAAAGTCCACGATTTGAGGTAATCAGTATAAGCAAAATTTTCCCTGTAGCATCACTTAGCTTGCGCTCTGCAAACAGAGGATGCGTCTGATATTCTTTATCGTTTCCTATATTTTGTGCAATAGATGTGAGTATTTGCCAAGAATATTCAGCATACAAACGAGAAGCTAAGGTGGAAGAAAGGGCACGTTTCATTTTTGAAGCAGCAACAAGCTCCATCGCTTTAGTGATTTTCTTGGTGTTCTTAACGCTCTTTATTCTTCTTTTAATTTCTTTTGTACCTGCCATTGAAATAACTAAAAGCTTATATTAATTAGCTTTTAGTAAAATTACTTTTAAATTCTGCAATAACTTTCTTTAATTGCTCCTCGCCTTTTTCTGTCCACACTTTGCTTTCTTTGATTTCTTTATAAAATATTTTTGCATTGCGTTCCGCATATTCTATAAGTCCAGCTTCAAATTCTTTTATTTTTTCTACCGCAACATCATCCATAAAGCCTTTTGTGAGAGCATAAAGCACAACGACTTGATTCTCAATCTTCATTGGAGAATATTGTGGCTGTTTTAAAACTTCCACAGCGCGCTTGCCACGCTCTAGTTGCTTTTTAGTACTTTCATCTAAGTCAGAACCAAATTGAGCAAATGCTTCAAGTTCGCGGAACTGCGCAAGGTCGAGCTTGAGTGTTCCTGCAACTTTTTTCATAGCCTTGATCTGTGCAGAAGAACCAACACGAGAAACTGAAAGTCCGACGTTTACAGCTGGACGAATACCTTTATAAAAAAGATCAGTTTCCAAGAAAATTTGTCCATCCGTAATAGAAATGACGTTAGTAGGAATATACGCAGACACGTCTCCAGCTTGCGTCTCAATAATAGGAAGAGCAGTAATAGAACCACCTCCATATTTTGCATTTCTTCGACAAGCACGCTCTAGAAGTCTTGAGTGCAAGTAAAAAACATCTCCCGGATAAGCTTCACGTCCTGGTGGTCGACGAAGAAGCAAAGAAATTTCACGATAAGCCACAGCATGTTTTGAAAGATCATCGTAAATAATCAAAACATCTTTACCTTGATCCATAAAATATTCTGCAATAGAAACTCCAGAATATGGCGCGATGTAAGACATCGAAGCAGGCTCCGAAGCTCCAGCGGAAACGATAACTGTGTAATCCATCGCTCCACCAGCCTCCAAACGTGCTCCCAATTTACGAAGCTTGGAATCTTTTTGACCAATAGAAACATAAACACAAATCATATTTTGACCTTTTTGATTTAAAATAGTATCAATAACTATCGCAGTTTTTCCTGTTTGTCTATCACCAATGATAAGCTCACGCTGACCACGACCGACAGGAATAATAGCATCAATAACTTTGATACCTGTAGCAACGGGCTCGCTAACACTTTGTCTAGAAATAACACCTGGAGCAACTTTTTCTATAGGATATGTTTTAACAGCTTTTATGGCTCCTTTACCATCAATAGGCATACCGATAGCATCTACCACTCGGCCTAAAATATTATCAGAAACTGGTATTTCAAGAATCTTTCCAGTTGCCTTGACCTCATCACCTTCTTTGATTTTTGAAAAATCTCCTAAAATAATAACTCCAACGGTATCTTCTTCAAGGTTGAGAGCAACACCAATTTCACCATTTGGAAAAGTCACCATTTCAGAAGACTTTATTTCAGAAAGACCAGATACTTTTGCAATACCATCAAAAACTTCAGATACTTGACCAACCTTTTCAACTTTTGATTGAAGCGAAAAATTATCTATCTCCTTTTTTAAATTTTCTACTATATTGTTACTCATACTGACTTTGTTAAATGTTCTTGTAATTTTTCAATTTTATTTTTAATTGATAGGTCAATGACTTCGTTGTTTACTTCCACTTTTATTCCACCCAATAATTTTTGATCTAAATTTTCAGAAAGGATAATCTCTTTTGCTGAATAACGTTTCTTTAAAGAATTTTCTATATCTATTTTATCTTGATGGCTGAGTTTGAGAGCGCTTGATACTTTTGCTACTATTCTTCCCTCTTCGTGATTCACTATTTTCGTTAGCTGTGAAAGTATCAGAGGAGCTCTGGAGAGTATTCGTCTTCTAAATAAAAACTCAACCACTTTCTTTGACATACTAACCTGCTCAGAAACACTCTTGTCTTTAAAACTAAGATATATTGCACGAGCTATGTCATTGTTTGATAAAACTGTCATAAATTATTTAAATTTTGTTTACTGCTAAGCAATTTTTCTGTAGCTTTCATTGCCAAAGCAACGATTTCCTTTTTTGCTTCCTCCACCATTTTTACCTTTTCTGTTTCTAGACTTTTCTTACCATTTTCAATTATTACTTTTGCTTCTTTCTTTGCTTCTTCGATCATCAAGACCTTTTTTGCCTCAGCTTCTTTTTTACCATCCTGAAAAATCTTATTTGCTTCTAGACGTGCCTTGGATAAAGCTGACTCATATTCTTTACTGGTTTTTCCAAGAATTTCGGCATTAACTTTTGCATCATTTACACCTTTTGAAATTGTTTCTCCTCTTTCTTTCATAAGCTTGCTCAATGGTTTTGATGCAAATAAATAAAAAGCCAAAAAAACAATGCCAAAATTAAATAACTGAGCAATCATCAACTTCCAATCTATGTGAAATGTATTAATAAATTCATTCATAATTTTGAAATAACAAATAATTTTCAATTTTTTATAAGGTCCTCGGTTCTCTGGGTCCCTCCCCCAGCCAGACCATTCTAAAAAATTAAAATTATTTATTATTTACTATTTATTTAATCGAAAATGCAATAACCAAACCGTAAATAGCCACTGCTTCTGCGAATGCTGAAGCGATAAGCATAGGAACTAAAACTTTACCTGTAGCTTCTGGATTTCTACCGATAGCTTCCATGGCTCTTGCTCCAATAAGACCGATACCAAGACCTGCTCCTATAGCAGAAAGACCTATCGCTAG
This sequence comes from bacterium, assembly GCA_037143815.1. Classification (GTDB taxonomy): domain Bacteria; phylum Patescibacteriota; class Minisyncoccia; order Phycocordibacterales; family UBA9973; genus UBA9973. The sequence goes on from JBAWYA010000011.1 coordinate 9,013, forward strand.
AGACTTTGCTAATGGTGCTAAATTTACTACTGAACTAACAACTTGATTTTCCATAATTTTTACGACTCTTATTTAATAATATTTTTCGACTAATTTACTAAAGCCGACGTTCTGTTCGGCTCTCCGACCTAATGCGTCGGAGTAATTAAACACCTAATAATATTTCCTCTTTCTCTTCATGATGCTCCTCCTCATGCTCTTCATGATCTTGCGATGCTATTGTAAAATAAACCGTCGCAAGAAGAGAAAAGATAAGAGCCTGAATAAGTCCGATAAAGACCTCCAAGAAAAGAAACGGCACTGGTAAAATATAAAGAAAAATTGCTCCCATTGAAGCAAGTAATACTTCACCAGCAAAAACGTTACCAAAAAGTCGGAAAGAGAGCGAAGCAACCTTTGCTATTTCTCCAATGAGTTCCAAAATACCAACAAAAAATGTAATAGGCGCAACGATTATAACATTCTTATCTTTTCGGAATTTTGTCACAATCCCTCCGAGTGCTTTGATATTAACATATTTATTAAAAATTTTCCAAATGCCTATAGCCATAATTCCAAAAATATTTGAACCGATAACAATAGCGAGACTCAAAGCAAGAGTGGTATTGATGTCAGCAGTCCCAGCACGGAAAAGAGGTATAAAGATAGATTGACCAGCTTCACTGACAGTAAAACCTATTGACCCTACTATAGGCAAAAGTCCGAGCCAATTATTTACTAAAATAAAAATAAATAATGATGTGACTAAAGGAAAAATTTTGAGTGTTATTTTTCTATCATTTGTAACTTGATCACATAATGATAGTGCACCTTCCAGTAAAATTTCAAAAATATGTTGAACCTTGCCAGGAACTTTTTTTAACTTCATACGAAGTAATACACAAAAAGCAATTATCACTAAAACAGCGAGCCAAGAATTTAATAAGGAATTTGTAATTTGAAAACTGCCAACATGAAAAACTGGTTCCGCATAAATAGTCGTCTCGTGGATTGGTGCAGTCTGTTGTGTTACTTGTGCTGATATTGGTTCTATTATTATATTTTCTTGTACTAAATTATTTGTTTCCATTTTTGTCTTTATCTAAACTCTTTTTATATTCTTTAATTTCTCGATAAATTCCAAAACAAGTAATACCGAATCCAGCCATAATAATTCCAAAAAATAAATTCTGGCTTTTTATAAAATTGTTGGCAATTAAACCTAAAATCAAAGGTATTACAACCCATGCAGTCGTTTTAGTATAAAAAAATATGACTGGTTTCCAGCTCACAAAGGTAGTATGAAGCAAAAATGAGCAATATGCAAATGAGAAATAAATGTAATATTTTAAATTATCTTTTAATTATATTAATGTTATAATTAAAAAATGCTAAAAAATAAAAAAATAATAATCTCATTATTAATTCTCGTAATAGTTTTCACAGGATATTTTGTATTTCATACAATACAAACAATTCCATTATCCTTATCTACTGAAAAGGATTCTTTCACTTTAATCGTCTTACCAGACACTCAATTTTACTCATCTTTATATCCAGACATTTTTTGCGCACAGACAAATTGGATAGTAGAAAATAAAGAAAAACTTAATATAATGTTCGTATCCCAACTCGGAGACATCACAAATAACGGTGGAGATGCACCTAAACAATGGGAAGTGGCTTCTAGATGTATGGGTAAACTAGATGGCAAAGTACCCTACGGCATTCTACCAGGTAATCATGATGCCGAAACTCCCAGCGAAAAAGAAACTGGTTTCGCTTCTTATACAAAAAGTTTCCCTACATCAAGATTTTCTAAATATTCTTGGTATAAAGGCAATTTTGAAGACAATGTAAATAATTATGAAATAATAGAAACAAATGGTGAAAAAATAATGTTCTTAAATATGGGCATAGAACCTTCTGATAAAGCATTGGAATGGGCAAAGAATGTTCTAAAACAAAATCCAAATATCTACACAATATTTACAACACATAAATATCTAAGTGATACTGCTAAAACCCCAGAAAATATGCGTGGCTATAGCAAAGACGGTAATACTGGACTAGACATATGGAATAAACTTATTTCAAAAAGTTGTTCCATAAAAATGACACTTTCTGGACACTTCCATACAAGTACTGGAGAAAATATGGTAACAAGTAAAAACATCTGCAATGAAGATGTCTACCAAATAATGCAAGATTACCAAAATAATAAAAACGGTGGCGATGGCGAACTTCGTATATTTACATTTTCACCAAAAGAAAAAAAGATATCTGTTTCAACATATTCACCTTATACAAAAATATTATATGAAGATAAAGAACTCGTGATACCATTAGTAAAATAAAGTGAGCGTGGATGGAATCGGACCATCGACCTCTGTCTTATCAGGACAGCGTTCTACCACTGAACTACACGCTCAAAACTATATCATCCCCGTAGCATCCTATACTGAACTACACGCTCAAAACTATATCATCCCCGTAGCATCCTATACTGAACTAC
>JBAWYA010000012.1:0-11281 GCA_037143815.1 bacterium
ACGCCAGCTTTGATTGGCAAAATTTTGTTAATAGTGGGTGGTGTTAATTGGGGACTTATGGGTGTTGGAATGTTGATGGATAGTAATTGGAACGTTGTTAATTTAATTTTTGGATCTTTGCCAACAATTGAAGCAATCGTTTATATTCTTGTAGGTGTCGCCGCTGTTATGACCATTTTTGGTTGTAAATGCAAAAAGTGTGCTGTTGAATGTGCTTCTTGCAAAGATCCAAGTGTAAACCAAACAATGTAATGTTTGGTTTTAATCAAAAAAACCTCTTTAATTAGAGGCTTTTTTGATATTTACATTTAGTCTAAAAAATGCTACTCTTTAAACTAAGCTTATGGCTTCAATTCAAAATATAGTATTTTATATACTGACTTTTTTGTCTGTTTATGTGCAGGTGTTTTTTTTGGTGACTTTTTTCGAGAATCGAAAGAAGATTTTTAAGGTTAAATATTCTAATTTTGGATTAGCATCTTACCCATCTGTTAGTGTTATTGTGCCATGTTTCAATGAAGAAAAATCTGTGGCAAAAACTATTAATTCTCTTTTGAATTTAGACTATCCAAAGGATAAACTTAAAATTATTGTTGTGGATGATGGGAGCCAAGATAAGACTTGGGAAGTAATACAACAATTTAATAAAATTTCAAATATTAAACTTATAAAAAAAGTAAATGGTGGTAAATTTACTGCACTTAATCTTGGTCTAGAATATGTTGATACTGAATTTTTTAGTTGTTTAGACGCGGATTCTATAGTTAAATCATGTGCTATGAAAAAAATTATGAAGTATTTTGTTGAAACAGATACTATGGCTGTAATACCTTCAGCATTGGTAACCACTCCAACCAATTTTATTCAAAAAGCCCAAGAAGCAGAATATGATATGGCTGTTTTCTTTAAAAAAATTTTTAGTTTAATAGGTGGATTAAATGTGACTCCAGGCACACTACCAGTTTATAGAAAAAAAGTTATTGAAATGATAGGTAAATTTAAACATGGTCACAATGGAGAGGATATGGAGATGGCTTTTCGGATGCAAAAAAATAACTTAAAAATAGTTCAGTGTCATGAAGCAGTTGTGTATACTATTCCACCAAATTCAATTAGAGTATTATACTCTCAGAGAGTTAGATGGCTCTCGGCATTTTTACAGAATATATTTGATTACAAAAATATGTTATTTAAAAATAAATATGGAAATTTTGGTTGGTTTACTCTCCCTGCAGGAATTATTTCTACGATTACAGTAATTTTTATATTTTTATTTAGTTTATATAATATTTTTAATTTTTTAATTAATAATATAATTGAAATAAGCATGGTTGGTTTTAAGGCATACTTTCATCATTCATATTTTAAATTTGATTGGTTTTTTGTTAACATAAATGTAACTATTTTTATAGTAATACTTTCCTATTCTCTTCTTATTTCGTCGTTATTAATTGGTAGCAGGTTAGCTAGAGGTAAGGCCAGATTTTCTGTAAATTTATTATATTTTGTTGGTATATACAGTTTTATTGCACCCTTTTGGATGATGAAATCTGTATATAACACAGTTTTATCAAAAAAAACCATTTGGAAATAATATCATGATTAATGTTGATTGGAAAAAATTTATAATTACTTTCTTTATTACTATTTCTTTATTTGCGGTAGGTATTTTTTTTGGTAATTATTTAAGTAATCGAAAAATCAATCAAGTTAAAAATACGCAAGATAAAATCTCTATTGATATATTGTCATCAGAAACTAGATTTGCTCTATTAAAACAATCTTCGTGTGAAGATCTAAAGGGGGATTTTATTCTTTCTGATGAATTGACATCTGTCGGTTCTCGATTAGACTTTTTGGAGGCTACTCTTGGGGTTGAGAACGAAGATGTTACTAGTTTAAAAAAGTATTATTCTATATTAGAAATTAGGGATTATTTATTAATGAGAGAGATATCAACAAGGTGTGGATTGATTCCGCATTTTATTTTATATTTTTATTCTATGAAGAATGATTGTCCTGATTGCTCTAAGCAATGGTATGTGCTAACTGAGATACGTAATAAATATCCAGAACTCAGAGTTTATACTTTTGATTATAATATTAATCTTTCAGCAGTTCGCTCTCTTTTGCAAATTTTTAAAATAAAGAACACCAAACTCCCAACTTTTGTATTGGATGATGTCTTGTTCAGTGGTTTTTATGGAGTTAATGACCTGAGTACGAGAGTACAAAAAGTTTTAGTAAAAAACTAATAGGCTATTATTGGTTGATGTATCACTTCACAGGCATAAGCTTCAGGTGAGAGAATCTTACATCTTTCTTTAAAGAATTTATTAGCTAGAATTCTAATGTTATCTCCGAAAGACATAAAAGCTTTTACTTGAGATGTGTATTTATAAATAGCACCAATTTTCTCAAAAAGAATCGATTTATCAAGTTCAATTGGACTTTCTTCAAATTTTATGTTTTCTTCTTTTTCTAAATAAGTATTAAAATTATTCTTATTATACATGTTAAATTTTTGAATGTAGGGAAAATCTTCGTAAATAAAAAAATGTAAATTCTTTGATTTTTCATTTTTTTTCAAGATGTTCATAAAAGCATCATGAACTATTTGATGATCGGGATGTGTAATTTTTTTCCCAAAAGTTGCTGGTCCATATATAAAAAGTTCTCTATCTTGATAAGTTTTTATTAGAGTCTTTATATCATTAGAGATATTTGCTGTTACTTCTTTGTCTTTATTTTTTTCCCTATATTGATAATCAAGATAATTATAGTTTTTAATAATTGTATTGAAAGTTGTTAATGTATTCATATTTTCTTTTGTTCTTGCAAATATTGCCTCATTGCTGTCAGAAAATCCAGAAATCTTATCCCAATTGGTATGAGCAATTTTTATAGGTTTTTTGGTAAAAAAAGTTGCCACCAAGAGATCATTTTTTTGTTTTACAATTAGTCCACCAAGAGATAAAACTCCATCATCAAAATGGGGAGATAATATTATGAAAAATGGTTTTTTTGTAGCCCCAACTGGTTTTACTATGTTTTGTATTTCATAATTTTCGTTTTTATATTTTGTAAAATAAAAAAATACACTTATAAATAAAATTAAAATAATTATAATAAAAAATTTATTTTTCATAATTTTAGTAGTGTGATTTAATAGTTAGTTTTTTATATATTTTTTCATTCTCCATTTTCTACCTTTGCCTTTGTTCATATTTTTATAATAAGGTGTTAGTGCGTGACAATTTGGGCATAATAGCCTTAGATTTTTTTCAAGATTATTTTCTGAATTACCGTCTATGTGATCAACTTCAAGTGGTACCACACCCGTTAAAGGATGTTTTTTATTCCATCCACAAAAGAAGCATTTGTTATTGTATTTTTCAATTAAGTATTTTCTAAGCCATGCTGCTAAATTTCTTGCAGTTATTCCAACTCCGCCACCTAGTTCTCCCTTCTTCCATAAATCAATCTTTGTTCTATATTTTAAATCACATTGGCACTTGTTTGAGCAAAATTTTATCTTGTGTCTAGTTAAAAGTTGAGTTCCACATCCCGCACACAATCTAAGATTTTTCATTCTTTAAGTATACCATAATCAATGGATATATAGTGGTATACAAGGTATAAAACCAATTTAAAAATAATATTTTGATTTTGGAATGATATATGCTAGTCTAGAAGATAGTAAGCCGGCATAGCTCAGTTGGTAGAGCACTTCTTTTGTAAAGAAGATGTCCGGGGTTCGATCCCTCGTGCCGGCTCAATGTTGTTTTGATTTTCTAACTACAAATTTTCCTCTTTCTTGATTCTGTGCTTTATCTCCCTAATTTTGTGTTTATAATCTCCTATGATTTTCAAAAATTTAGAAATTTCTTTTTTTTCTGTATTTATATTATTTTTATTTATTATTTTATTTTTTACTTCCTCGTATTTACGTTTCAAAAAACTTATAGATTGAACATAAAGACGTATTGTCAATACTAGAAGGGCATATCCATGTTTTTTAAGACTTGTCATGGTTTTGTTTTTGATCTCCTTAAAATAAACGAATTCAAACAAAGCCTTCTCATGATTTAAAGATTGCTCATGGCTCAAGAAAGCCAATTTCCTACTTATCATAAAAATTATAGAAAAGAGGGAAGCAAAGAATGAAATTATAAGGATATACATTTGATTTAGTAAAAAATATTCTGACATAACTTTTTATATTGAGTAGCGTTTTACTTCTTTTATTTTTGCTTTTGATTTTTCCAAAAGCGTACTGATTGATTCTTGTGGGTCTTTTATGAAAGCCTGATTAAGTAAAGTTTTCTCTTTGAAGTAGGTGAGTAATTTACCATCTAGCATTTTTTTCTTTATTTCAGCTGGTTTGTCAATATTTGCAACTTCTTTTTGGAAAATTTCTGTCATTGTTTGTCTTGTTTCGGGGGTTATTTCTTCTGGAGTCATGTATTCTGGTTTCATTGCAGCAATATGCATAGCTATGTCTTTTGCTAGAGATACACTTCCACCTATTAAGCTCACGATTACAGCTATTTTGTTATTGTGTACATAACTTCCCAAGACATCACCTGAAACTTCATATGCATCACCCAATTGAATATTTTCTCCAGTTTTTTGAATTACAGGGTTTATCATATCGATTGCTCCACTTTTCATTTTTTCAATACCATCTTTTAAGGACTTATCACTTAAATTTCCAAGCAATGTTGTGAAGTCATTATTTCGGGAAACGAAGTCAGTTTCACAATGTAAAGATACTAGGACAGCTTTTTTGTCTTCTGTTTTGATCATTACTGCGCCATCTTTGACTTCGCGACTAACTTTTTTGAGTGCAATATCAGCACTGGTCTTTTTTAGGATAGCTAATGCTTTATTTGCATCACCCTCAGCTTCTTCAAGTGCACGTTTGCATTGCATCACAGAGATACCTGTGCTGTCTCTTAATTCTTTTATCATCTCAGTTGTTATTTTCAATGACATATATTTATATAGTTAAATTTTACTAAATTTATTTAGTAGGTGCAGTCATGGTGCCTGATTTGTAAGCATTTGCTATGGTTTGGTTGAAAAACTTTATGGAAGGAATGCTGGAATCATTACCAACAATGGGGTATTTGATACCCTTGATGTTTGAATCAGAGTTAATTAAAGAAATGACAGGTACATCCATTTGTTTGGCTTCAGTGGCAGCAATATGCTCTGCCTTTGCATCTATAATAAACAATGCATCAGGAGCTTTCTTTAAACTGATAAGTCCGGAATAATATCTCTCAAGTTTTTCCATTTTCTTTGCTAAAACTACTCTTTCTTTTTTGGTATATTTATCAAGTCCACCCTCGGCGCTATCTTTACGATAGTTTTCAAGTTCAATAATTCTTTTTTTTATTTCTGTGAAATTGCTTAGAGTTCCTCCTATCCAGCGTTCATTAACGTAAGGCATGTCCAATGATAAAGCTGTACTTTTTGTCGCTTCTTTAGCTTCAGGCTTTGTTCCTACAAAAAGAACGGTTTTGCCAGTAGCACCTAGGCTCTTCACAAATTCACTAGCTTTTTCAAGCATAATGTTCGTCTTTTCAAGGTCTATAACATCTCCTTTGTTCTTTGTAGCAAATATGTATTTTGACACAGAAGGATGCCTGCGGGTCTTTGAATACCCATAATGTGCTCCAACTTTGAACATTTTCTCCACATTTGTGTCGGAGTTTTCTTTAATATCTTTTATTTTTTGCATGTGAATAATATAGCAGAAAGCTATGTCTTTTGCAAACTCTTTTATATTTTTATAAGCATATTTTTATTTTATGGGTATATTTTCAGTCAGGTATTTAAACTTTGACCAAAAGACTTTTTTCGGGTAAGATGAGCTAATGAAACAATCAAATCTTTTTACTAAAACAAGTAAAGATGTGCCAGCTGATGAGGTGTCTAGAAATGCTGAGTTTCTTATTCGTGGAGGTTTTGTTCACAAGGAAATGGCTGGTGTTTTTAGTTATTTACCTTTAGGGCTTCGAGTACTTAGAAAAGTTGAAAATATAATTCGGGAAGAAATGAATAAAGTCGGAGGGCAAGAAGTTTTAATGTCTTCTTTTCAGCCAAAAGAAAATTGGGAAAAAACTGGAAGATGGGAAGCGATGGATGATCTGTATAAAGTCAGTGATTCGTCTGGACGTGAAGTCGCCTTGGGTCCGACCCATGAAGAGATCGTCGTTCCTATTTTAAAAAATTATATTTCTTCGCATAAAGATTTTCTAGAAAAGAAACCTTTAGCTTTATATCAAATTCAAAATAAGTTTAGAATGGAACTTCGCGCAAAATCCGGCATGCTTCGTGGTAGAGAATTTATCATGAAGGATATGTATTCTTTTCATACTAATGAAGAAGATTTTGAAGATTTTTATGAAAAGATGAAAGAAGTTTATAAAACTATTTTTAAAAGAGTTGGTATTGGTCATTTGACTTATTTGACTTTTGCTTCTGGTGGAACATTCTCAAAATATTCGCATGAATTTCAAACTATTTCTTCTTCTGGTGAAGATACTATTTTTCTGAATAGTGAAAAAGATTTTGCTGTGAATAAAGAAGTCGTAGAATTGGGTAATTTAGATATTCTTAAGGAGTTAGGATTTGATGAAAAAAATAAACTTTCAGAACACAAAGCCATAGAGGTTGGGAATATTTTTGATCTCAAGACAAAATATTCAAAGCCATTTGATTTTTCATATACAGATCAGAAGGGTGATAAACATATTGTTTTGATGGGTTGTTACGGTATAGGGCTTTCACGTTTGATTGGGACAGTCGTAGAGGTTTTGTCTGATGACAAGGGTATAATCTGGCCAGAATCCATAGCGCCTTTTGCTGTTCATTTACTCGTTTTAGGTGAAGATGAAAAAGTTAAAAAACAAGCCTTGCAGGTTTATGAAAGTTTAACTAAATCTGGTGTTGAAGTTTTATTTGATGATCGTTCTGGCATTTCTCCGGGGGAAAAATTTGCTGATTCTGATTTACTCGGTATACCGATCAGAGCTGTCGTTTCTGCTAGAAGCATGAAGGACTCATCTGTTGAGGCTGGAGGAGGAATAGAAGTAAAAAGACGAAATGAAGAAAAGGGGAAAATTATTTCTCTTAAAGAATTATTAATCCAGATAGTGCCTAAAGCCCTATCTAGATAGGGCTTTAGGCACTATCTTTAAATTATGTTTGAAAAAATTTATAAATTAATTTCTAACGATATCGGTATAGATTTAGGTACATCAAATACCTTGGTGTATTTGAAAGGTCACGGTGTCGTTATTAACGAACCTTCTGTTGTGGCTGTTAATATTAAGACCAACCAAGTTTTAGCTGTTGGCATGAAAGCAAAAGAAATGTTGGGACGTACACCTCAGCACATCAAAGCCATTCGTCCGCTTGTTGATGGTGTCATATCAGATTTTGAAGTCACTGAAGAGATGCTTTCATATTTAATAAATAAAGCAAATAAAATGTCTAAAAAATTAGCACGTCCGAGAGTTTTGATTGGTGTGCCTACTGGCACGACCAATGTCGAGACGCGCGCTGTGTATGATGCAGCTCGTTCTGCTGGTGCTCGAGAAGTTTTCTTGGTAGAAGAGCCTATGGCTGCTGCTATTGGTGTCAGACTTCCAATAAAAGATCCTGTTGGTTCTATGATTATAGATATAGGAGGTGGCACTACAGATATTGCAGTTATCTCTTTGGGTGGAGTTGTAAAATCAAGAAATTTAAAAATAGCAGGTGATAGGTTAGATAATGACATCATTTCTTATATGCGTGATGAGTTCAAAATACTTATTGGTGAAAGGACAGCAGAAATGGTAAAGATTGCTCTTGGTTCTGTCATTCAAGGAGAATATATGGAGACAGAAGTTCACGGACGTGATATTTTGACTGGTTTACCTCGCGCTGTTGTTGTCACTGATTCTGATATTCGTGAAGCTATTTCAGCATCAATCAGGGGATTGTGCGATGGTGTGAAAGATATGCTTGAGACTACACCGCCCGAAATTTTGTCTGACATAATGCACAGAGGAATCACTTTATCTGGTGGTGGTGCTTTGATAAATGGACTTGATCAATACTTGGGACGCATTTTAAAAATTCCAGTTTATGTGGTAGAAGATCCACTTTCAGCAGTCGCTAGAGGTACGGGGGTTATTTTAGATAATGTGCCATTTTATAAAGAAGTTTTGATTGGGAACCAAGATGAGTTACCTCCTAGATAAAAAAATAAAAAGAAAAAAGTTTATATATCTTTTAACATCTATTGTTATTTGTATTATTTTGTTCTATTTTAGATTGGGTATTTGGAATGGTTTTTCTTTTTTGAGTCACACAATATTTCGACCTGTTATAATTTTAGGTGACAGCATTGGTGAACAAATTCAAAATGCTAGTTCGTATTTTATTTCCAAAAGTTCTCTTTATTCTGAGAATGAGAGTCTGAAATCTCAATTAAATGAAAATAAAATGATGATGGTGAATTACAATTCTCTTTTGGTGGAAAATTTAAATCTTAAGGAAATTCTAGGAAGAAAGAATATAAAAATGAATGTAGTTTTGTCGGCCATTTTATCTAAACCAAATCAAAGTCTCTATGATACATTGGTTATTGATGCAGGCGAGAAACAGGGGATAAAAGTAGGTGATATGGTTTTTGCTTTGGGTAATGTGCCTATTGGGCGTGTGTCAGATGTGTATTCAAGTTCCTCAAAAGTGATTTTGTTTTCAAATAGTGGGGAGAAGACTCAAGTTGTGGTTGAGAACAAGTCAGTTTCGGCTGGTGTGAATACTGGTAAGAATATTTTTATGGAAATAGTTGGACGAGGCGGAGGGAATTTTGAAATGATTCTGCCTAGAGATTTTACTGTGTTAAAAGGAGATGAAGTAACTTTACCGGGAATTATGTCGTATGTTGTAGGTACAGTGGAGACAATAATTTCCGATCCGCGTGATCCATTTATAAAAGCATTACTAGTTAGTCCGGTAAATATTCAAGAGTTAAAGTTTGTGGAGGTGGAGAACTAAATTATGAAAAAAGAAGAGAATAACTTTGCATACATAGATGGGGCAAATTTGTACAAAGGTATAGAAACTTTGGGTTGGAAATTTGATTATGGACGTTTTAGAATTTGGTTGAAAGAAAAATATGGTGTTGAACAGGCTTATTTATTTTTAGGATTAATTCCAAAATATAAAGATTTATATACTCGTTTGCAAGAGCAGGGATACACATTAGTTTTCAAAGAAGTTATTTATGATACCAATGGAAAGGTTAAGGGTAATTGTGATGCAGATATTGTTGTTCATGCTATGCAAAGTGCATATGAAAATAAGTTTGAAAAAGCAATTTTGATCACTAGCGATGGTGATTATGCTCCACTTGTAAAATTTCTAAAAGAAAAGGGAAAAATTGAATTTATTTTGTCACCATATGAAACTAAGAAATGTTCTATTTTATTAAAAAGAACAGGAGTAAAAATAGTTTATATTTTTGATAAAAAGAGTATATTACAGTCTTAAAAAGAAAAAGCCCCCGATGTGGACGAACCACATAAGGGTCTCTTTCGTAAGGATACAAACAGTATATCATATAAATATTCAAAAAGTCAAAGTTATTAACAATCACAAAAAGCTTATAAAACAACACAAAATGCAATTTAAAATAGAAAAAAAACTTTCCGCCCAAGGCGGATCCGCCTTGGGCGGAAAAAAATATTTAGGTAGGGCGGGAATTTTAGCTACTCCTCATGGGGACATTCTTACGCCAGCTTTTGTGGCTGTGGGAACAAAAGCAACTATTAAGTCTTTGAATCCTGAACAGGTGAAAGAAGCTGGTACACAGGTAGTTCTTGGAAATACTTATCATTTATATTTGCAACCCGGAGATGAAATCGTGCGTGGTGCGGGTGGTATTGGGAAATTTATGAATTGGAATGGGCCGACGATGACTGATTCTGGTGGTTTTCAAGTATTTTCTTTGGGTGTTGCTTATGGTAAAGAAATTTCAAAAATAATAAAAGTTACTGATCCATCGCTCCTTATTCCGGAACGTTTTGACGATAGTGATGCTCCTCGTTTGGCAAAAATTGGGCAAGACGGAGTTTCCTTCAAGTCACATTTGGACGGTTCTATTCATTATATTACCCCAGAGAAATCGATCCAGATTCAGCACAATTTAGGTGCAGATATAATTTTTGCTTTTGATGAATGCACTTCACCGAGTGAAGATCTCAAATATCAAGAAGAAGCATTGGAACGAACTCATCGTTGGGCAGAGAGAAGTTTAGAAGAGCATAAAAAGTTAGGCGCGGAAGAAAAAGCTTTCCTTGCGGGGTCGCTGTCTCCGCTTGCTATCGGAGCACTGCCTCTCGGCTCGCCAGCCTGCGAGACACCCCGCAATGAAACTTTTTCTTCCGCGCTTTTTGGTATTGTTCAGGGTGGGCGTGATGAGAATCTTCGTAAAAAATCTGCCAAATTTATCGGAAGTTTAGACTTTGATGGTTTTGGTATTGGAGGAAGTTTTGCAAAAGAAGATATGTCGACTGCTGTGAAATGGGTGAATGAAATTTTACCAGAAGAAAAACCTCGACACCTGCTCGGTATTGGAGAGCCAGAAGATCTATTTATGGGTATAGAAAATGGTGTGGATTTATTTGATTGTGTCGCGCCTACGAGGCTGGGAAGGAATGGAACTCTTTATACTAAACAAGGTAGGATGATTATTATGAATACAAAATATAGAGAAGATTATTCTCCAATTGAGAAAGATTGTGAATGTTATTCTTGCAAGAATTATAGCAAAGCTTATGTTGCGCACCTTTTTCATGGAAAGGAAATGCTTGCGGGAACTCTCGCTTCTATGCATAATTTATATTTCATTGTTAATTTGGTAAAAAAAATCAGACAATCTATTTTAGATGATATTTTTTTTGAATTCATTGTAAATACGTTTAAATTTTATTGCTGAATTATTTATTTTTACCGTTATTCCTTCAAGGGAATAACGGCGGCAAAAATAATATTTTATTCACAATTCAAAAATAAATTTAGAATTTTATCAATTTTGTTTCCTGTATTAGGAATTGTTCTAATTTTTCTGAAGCGGATTTGTAAAAAAGAATAGCCTTTTCTGCTTCTTCAGTTATAACTGCTGTGCCGCCTTCTTTACCTCCGCGTTGCAAAATTACAAATGTGTTATCAGTAAGTTTGTTTATTGCATCAATAGCAAACCAAGCCTTGCGAT
>JBAWYA010000013.1:0-11107 GCA_037143815.1 bacterium
ATTCTCCTCTTGAGGAGTACCCTTTAGGGGGAGGTGGAATGAATTTATCCACCCCGTCTCGCAAGCGAGCCACCCCTCAAGAGGGGAATAAAGCTTTTGAGGAAAAATTCTGGGAAATAGTAAAAGCGGGCTTCGCACATAAAAGAAAAAAACTCTCCAGTAATCTAAAAGAAATATGTCAAAGACCGTCTTTAACATCGTTGGGAAACAAAAGGGCAGAGGATTTAAAACTTACTGATTGGATTACTTTAACAAAAGAAGAGTTAAACTAGTTATTGAAAGACTAATTGCCTCATAGTTGTACACTATTTTTTAAAAAGGTGTATAATTATATTGCTATTAAAATATTTTTGTTAAAAAATAAAAGGATATTTTTAATCATCTTTGCGGTGCTTGTTTTAGTTGCACTTTTTGTTGTAAAAAAATATCAATCTGGCGATTGGAATAAGCAAATATATCAAAACACAAACGAAGAAAGTGGTTTAACCTATGAAAACGTAACTGTGGGAGATTTAGTAAATCAAGACACAGACGGTGATGGAATACCAGATTGGCAAGAAAGTCTATATGGACTTGATCCAACAAAAAAAGAAACAACACCCGGAATACCAGACAGTTCAGTTGTAAGCAAACAATCAGCACAAAATGGAGCTACTACTAGCACAAAAGACACAATACCTGTGGCAGAAAATCTAACTCAAACAGAAAAATTCTCTAGAGAGCTTTTTGCGACAGTAGCCGCAGCAAGTCAAAATGGAGCTATGGATCAGACAACAATAGATCAATTGGGTGCTACGTTAGCAGAAAAAATAAAAAACCCCTCAATCAGAAAAGTATTTTTACTTTCTGATATTAAAATCATTAGTGATGACACACCTCAAGCTATAAAAGAATATGGGAATACAGCTGGTGATATCTTAAAAAGATATCCAATAAAAACAGGTGTTCTCCCTATATTGCAAAAGTTTATGGGTGATGAAACTAATTTCGCTATATTGTTAGAACTTAATCCAATCACCAATCAGATGAATAAAATAATAGAAGAACTAATAAAAATGAACGTACCACAATCCATCTCACTTTTGCATTTAGATTTTATAAACAGTCTTCAAAGAGTAGAAGAAAACGTAGAAGATATGAAACTTTTCGAGAAAGACATCATAGTTGCCTTAAGCGGAATAAATCAGTTTGAAAAAAATATTGCCATAGAGAGTGTAGCTTTTAATAAACTCACTTCAGCAGTTATGCAAATTGAATAATAGAATAAGAAGATATATAATATAAATAATAAGATAAAAAAATGGCACTTAAATATATAATACAAAAATTTATTTCTACTTTACTGATTGTTGCAATAATAACACCTGCTCTATTGACGTTTTTTATACCCAAAAAAACCAATGCGCAGTGGACTGTCACTGATCCTGGTGTAACAGCAACAACTGGGACTACTGCCGCTGCGGGTACCACCACTGCTGGTGGAACAAGTGCCACTGCTGCAACATCAGCTGTCACTGCTGGCTCTGCACCTGTGAGTGCCACAGCAAACACTGTCACCGCCACCACTGCCGTTAAAAACTGGGCAGAAACCGTTCTTTCAAACATACTAAAAGTAGCCATAAAAGCCCTTATAGCAAAGATGGTCCAAGCCACAATAAACTGGATTAATTCAGACTTTCATGGATCACCACTTTTCATAGAAAATCCACAATCCTTTTTCAACGACATAGGTAAATCAGAAGTTAGAAGACTAGTAGATATGGTTGGTTATGACACTTTTAGATTTCCTTTTGGTCAACAAATTGCATTAAATATAATAAACAGTTACAAAAGACAACTAGCAGATAATGCTCAATACACTTTAAGTAAAGTTATAAATGATCCTGATTTAATGAAACGCTATATAAATGATTATAATTATGGGGGATGGAATGGATTTTTAATAAATACCCAATATCCACAAAATAATTATATAGGATTCGAATCGACAATGATGTCACAACTCGCGAGACAAGTCGAAGGAGTGATACAACCAGCAGCAAAAAAGGTACAAAACGTCCTTCAACAAGGAATGGGTTTCTTGTCTCCACAAACTTGTCCATCAAATCCTTCATACAACAACGGCGTAAACGAGTTTAGTAGACCTTCTTATAAACCTTTAAAGTATGTCCCATACTCTGGTCCAGTGCCAGACTATACAGACGAGAATTCAGACACAGCCACAATACAAGCATACGATACAAAAGTACAAGAATATAATGCCAACTATGATCAAATGAACGAGGAACAAAAGTATATCTGGGAAGGAAAAAATACTTGCCCAGGTGGTTTGGTAAATACTACCCCTGGTTCTGTGGCAGCAAACCAAATAACAAGTGCAATGAATATGCCTCTTTTAACAACTGCGCTAGATGGAGCATTGGGTAACAGCTTGGCTGCCATCTTTGACGCTTTGCTAAATCACTTTATGGATAAAGGCTTAAATGCACTATCAAGCACAGTACAACCAGGATCTGCAACAGACAATTGGAGTTATAATGGCAACACTCTTTCTGGTTCAACGACATCATACGGAACAACCACAACCCCAACCTTAACTATCCCTCAAAATGTTTCACTCAATGTGGGTCTAACAACTAGCACGAAAATATCCGGTGGTACAGCACCTTTTATTATAGACACCAAACCTACAGCAAATATCGCAACTGCAGAAATTTCTACTGCTAGTTCATCTGGCCCAACTCTCATAATTACTGGCGTCGGACCTGGTCAAACCCCAGTTATAGTAAAAGATTCATCCACACCTACACAAACTATCCTTATTCAAGTTACAATAAGTGCTATCGGGGCTTTATCGGTTGTTCCAGCAAGTATTTCAACCAGCAGTACGAATACTGACCCAGTCTTGGCAACCGTCTTGGGTGGTCAAGAGCCTTACTCTATACAAAAAGGACCAGATCAAACAGTCGCAGTAGCAGCTATTGGTGATAAAACTTTACTTGTAAGTGCTATAGCAAAAGGTACGACTTTTGTTATATTAAAAGATTCATCAACACCTCCAAAAACAGTTAAAGTTGATATTGCAGTAAGTGGTTTGAATGATTTTATTGTTACACCATCAAGTGTTTCAGTTGAAATTGGTCACACAGCCAAGACCATCCTATCTGGTGGTACAGCGCCTTATACTATTGAAAATCAATTCAATCCACAAATAGCAACTGCACAAATTTCTGGCTCCACTCTTACAGTTTTGGGAATTTCAGATGGCATCACAGCAGTTTTGTTAAAAGATTCATCAACAATTCCTAAGTTTGCAAATGTTAGTATCTCAACAAAGCCATTTGTTCCACTATTGGCTAGTCCACAAAATGTCTTATTAGGTATCGGACAAACTTCCAACATCCCTATAACTGGTGGAATAGTACCTTATACGATTCAAGATCAATCATCAAGCACTACATCAATAGCAAATGCTCAGATTTTATCTAACACACCCTTAACTCTTACAATCACAGGAGTCGCACCTGGTTCTACTAAAGTCACAATTAAAGATTCATCACCTACAAGTCCCCAAACATTTGTTGTCGATATAACAGTTAATGATCTTACAGTTTCTCCTTCAAATGTTTCAGTCAATATTGCTGGTGGAGGCAATTATAGATCTGCAAATGCAACTATATCCGGTGGTATAGCACCATATAGTATCCAAACAGCACCAAATAATGCTGTGGCATATGCTCAAATCAGTGGTGATGTTCTTAATATAATTGCTGGAAATACAAGAGGTTCAACATTGGTTATAGTGAAGGATTCTTCAACGACACACACTCAGACATTCTTGGTAAACATCACGGTAAATTAAAAAATTACATAGTCTGTAAAACTAAACATTTATTTATGGAAAAAGATTTTGATAAATGGAATAAAGAAAAAAAAGATGTAGATGCAAAACCAAATTTCAAAGAGGTTGTTGCAAAACTGCAAAACCTCCTAAAAATCGAAAGCTCCCTTACGGGAGCTTTCTCGGAGGCCGAAGCCACTAATAAGTAAATTATAATAGATAAATAAGATATGTCAAAAAGATTAAAATTTAATATAAAAGATGCTATAATTTAAAATGTGTGTTGGTAGTGATAATAAAATCAATGAAAATAAAATTCGAGAGAATAAATCTATAAAAAGTAAGAGGCGCCGATTTAGGGTGCCTCTCAAGTCTGTTACAGCTATTATATTAAAATAAAAAATAGTGTCAAATAGTTGATTTGTAAAACAAAAAAATGCAAAAAAATTTTGACAAGTGGAATAAAAGAAAGAAAGAAATTGACAATAATGAACCCAATTTCTACTATGAAAGAGAAATTCGTTGGTGTTCTCTTGGTATCAATATTGGATTTGAACAAGATGGGACAAGCGAAGATTACAAGAGACCTGTGTTAATTATAAAAGGTTTTAGCCGACATGTATGTTTAGTTGTGCCACTAACAACGTCTACGAAGAAAAATCTTTACCATTTTCCAATAGGGATCATTGAGAATAAAGAAGCTTTTGCTATTTTGTCTCAGATTAGACTGATAGACACAAAAAGACTACATGATCAGCTTGCTGTTTTAAATAGGGGAAAGTTCAATGAAATAAAAAAAGCCATCAAGGATTTACTTTGACGACTTTCTTTGTTTTCCCTTATGTTTCCATAAGGGGACGGGCCGAAGCCATTTGTATAAAAAGTATAGCAAAAACAAAATAGATGTCAAGAAGTAAAAATAATGTTAAAATGAAGTTATAAATGAAAATCAAGTGAAAAAAATAATCCCATACATTTTCATACTGCTCATACTAGTCGGACTTTTTAGTCCGATGGTGCAGGTGAATGCAGAAGCTGATCCGCAAAATTGGTATTTCACATATACAGACTCTACACATCCACAAGCCACTTTTTCAGGGCCTTACACAGAGTCAGTGTGTAAAGGTCAAAACATTATAGGAACGATCGTACAACCATGTCACCAACCCGCTACACCACCCGCTACAGCAACACAAGTAACACCACCAGGTAATAGCACCTTTCAAGGAGAGATTGATGAGGGTTGCAATGGTTTATGGAATTCTTCTTTTACAGGATGTTTATTAAAATTTGTTTACTACACTATTTTCCAACTTCCCTCTTTGCTTCTTTGGCTTTCAGCGCAGTTTTTTGATGTTATGATAAATCTTGGAATAAGTAGCTCTGTTACGAGTGCTTCTGGTTTTATTCCCGCCGCATGGGCAATAGTTCGAGATATTTCCAATATATTCTTTATACTTATCCTACTTTATGTAGCCATTCAAACGATATTGGGAATGGGTCACGAAACTAAAAAAATCATAGTTAGAGTGATAATAATAGCTTTACTTATAAACTTTTCTATGTTTTTCACAAAAATAATTATAGATTCTTCAAATATCTTGGCCTTAGTTTTTTATAATAAACTTGACGTTGGTACAAGAAATGCAAATGGAACAGATAGACCAAGCGATCCAGCACTTCAAGGAGGAAAAGATATAGCTGGTGGGATGTGGAAAACTTTTGATGCTACTAGGTTAATAACATCAGATACTATAAGACTGCTAGGAACAACAACAGTTAATGGTGTTACAACAACATCAGGAGGTATGCCTTTTGCTTTGAAGTTTGGAATAATGGTAATTGCTGGATCTATTATGCTTTTTGCTGCTTATACATTTTTTATAGCTGGTCTTATGTTTATAGGAAGATTGATTGAATTATGGGTATTGATTATTTTTTCTCCTTTTGCTTTTATGTCATGGCCATTGCCAGCACTAGCAGGTGCCGAATATCTCGGTTGGAATGCATGGTTAAAACGCCTAATCGCAACATCATTCATGGCTCCGATTTTTATGTTCTTTATTTATTTGATATTTATGCTGTTGCCACACATGTCTACTTTTACTAGAGGAGATAAAACAACAATTTTAGGAGTCATCTTGGGTATTTTAATCCCAGCCATAATAGTAATGGCTCTACTGCTAAAAGCAACTGATTTCGCCAAGAAGGGAGGAGGGCAGTTTGGGGAACTGGTATTAAAAGGAGCGAGCCTTGCAATAGGCGCAACAGCGGCAGCTGTATCTGGCGGTGAGACAATGGCCGTAGGTGGACTAGCTGCTAATGTGGCAAGCAGTAAAGGATTACAAGAGGCAGCCAAGCAAACTGGATTTGGAGGAACTATTGCTAGCTTAGGATTAAAAACAGCAAAATACGGATCTAACGCTTCTTTTGATATTAGAAATGCTCCAGGCATGGGATCTTTGGCTAAAGCAGGTGGATTGAATTTAGGAAAAGCTAATGAGGGCGGATATATGCAAGCGAGAGCTGAAAAAGTAAAGAAGCGACAAGAAAGAGCAAAACAACTTGAAGTTGGAGAGGATGAAGAAATGAAACAAAAATTAAATAAATCAGAAGAAGACTTGCAGGGAATGTTAAATGCGGTTGCAAAAGATTTTGAAGAGATAGATCACAAATTAGCTAACGCGAGACAAGAAAAAAATGACCTTAAACCAGGAACAAAAGAGCACAACGACGTAATAAATAAAATTGCAGGTCTAAAACAAGAAAAAACATTTCTAAAAGAAGGAAAAAATAGAAAAGGAGGAGACGAAGGGGGTTATAAAACAGCTAGTGGAAACACTATTAAACAAACCGAAGGTGACATTTCAACAGGAAAAGCAAAAATAATAAAGGAAAATCGAGATAGACAATGGGCTTATGCTAATAGATCAGAAAAATTAAATAATATTTTAACTGGCGGAAAACTTAATAAAACTGGTATAGGAAGAAGAACAGTTACAGAAGCTAACCACAAAATAAGAATGGAAACAAAGATAAAAGAAAATAAAGAGCATGGAGGCGATGGACACAAAGAAGAACCTATGGCCCATCCTCCTATTGCCAGCCCTGCCACACCATCAACACCACACACTGAAGGTGGCGAACATGGTGGAGGAGAAGCACACGGACATTAAAAAATAAAAATTATTATGATGACAGACAAATTAAAACAAATAGCCCAAGAAGAAATAATGAAACTGCCAAAAGAAGCTCAAGAAGCTATAAATTCTTTGGATTGGGGGAATATTATGGAAGAAATTGGCAAGAAATATTTATTTGATGAAAATGAAATAAATGATTTACAAACAGAAACTTTATTAGTCCTAGTCGGATTAGAAAACGGAGATGATTATGCGCAAAACATAGAAAACAATGTCGGAACCAG
Source organism: bacterium (assembly GCA_037143815.1). Taxonomy (GTDB): domain Bacteria; phylum Patescibacteriota; class Minisyncoccia; order Phycocordibacterales; family UBA9973; genus UBA9973. The sequence continues at coordinate 7,269 of JBAWYA010000013.1, forward strand.
TAAAGGTGAAGCAGAAAAAATTGTTGAAGACGCTTTTCAAAAAGTATTTACACCAATAAACGACCTCCTCGTTGAAAATATAAAAAAAAGTGATAAAAGTAAAAACCCAAACTGGAAACAATCTCTTGAGTTTATCCTCTCGGGCGGAGATTATTCTGCATTTATAGCTCCATCTGAAAATGAAATTCCAACAAATGTTGATGAACCAAATTACACAAACAATATGTTAAACTTAAAAGGAAAATTTAATATATAATAATATTATGGATGATATAGTAGATTTATTAAGAATAAAAATAGAAAAAGCGAAAAGGGAATTACCCTTGGAAACTATTAATGCCATTAGCGCTGTCGACTGGAAGATGGCTATTTTGGAATTGAGAACCAAAAAAGGCTACACCTTTGAACAAATAGGAGACTTGGAACTAGAGACAGAATTATTACTCTGTGGGCTTACAAACATAGAAAAATATCAACAAGAATTAGAAAATAGATTAAAAATCTCAAAAGTGGCAGCAAATGAACTGGTAAATGAAATGAATAATTTAGTTTTCAAAAAGATTCGAGAAGAATTAGTCAAAATTATTGAAAGAAAAAAAGTATTTACAGAAATTAAAGAAGAAAAACAAAAAGAAAACAATGCGATATTGAGCTCGGCTGGAATTAATATAATCCCCGACATACCCTTAGCGCCTTACGCACAGCTGATGCAGGCAGAAAAATTGGAGTTAGAAAACAGAGATAACTTATTAGAAAAAATAGAAAACCCAGAACCAGTTCATCCTATTATAAATCTAGAGAACTCAGAGGTAGATTCTACTCCAAACATGGCTAATCCTATATTGGCCCAGAAATTATCTGGCACAGTGCAAATAGCAACAGTAAAAACAGAACATTCACTACAAAACCTTTCCTCTAGTGTAAAAGAAAGTACGACGACAACAAAAAATATATCTAAAATAGATCCTTATAGAGAAATGCCAGAATAGAGAAGGAAAGATTTTAGTTATAAAGCAAAAAGTTATAATTATGCAATTTAAAGTACCACAATTTTTAGACATAGAAGACAAATTGATTGGCCAATTTACCTTTAAAGAATTCGTGTACTTGGCAGGTGGGGCAGGTCTATGTTTTATAATTTACAAATTACTAGGGCTCTTTTTGGGTGCTATACCTATTTTGATTGTTGCTGGTATAGCAATAGCCCTCGCAAAATACAAACCAAATAACAGACCTTTTATTGATATGATTGAATCGGCATTTAATTATTTAGTGCAAAGTAAACTTTACATCTGGAAAAGACGCAAGAGTAAAGTTGGAAATGGTAAACTAAAAGTTGTTAATGAAAACAATGAAATGGAAAATAGAGACACAGTGAGATTGAGCGGGAATAAACTTAGAGATTTGGCTTGGAGTTTGGATGTGTTAGATTTAAATAAACATATATAAAAATAAACAATATGGCATTAAAAGCAAAAGCAACTCAAGATTTTGTACCAATCAAGGAAGTCCGTGATGGAATCATCATACTTAAAGATGGTGACTTGCGAGCAATAGTGCTTGCCAATTCAGTGAATCTTTCCCTAAAATCAGATGACGAACAAAAAGCAACAATACTACAATTCCAAAGCTTTCTAAATACTCTAGATTTTGCTATTCAAATATCCATTCAATCAAGAAGACTAGACATCAGACCTTATCTTTTACTTTTAGAAGACAGAGCAAAAGTGCAAAGTGAACCATTGCTTAAATTGCAAACAAAAGAATATATAGAATTTATTCGAAATTTTACCGACTCAGTTAGTATAATGACAAAAAGCTTTTTTGTGGTAGTACCTTATACTCACACAGTTTTAAAATCAGATTCAGGAATAATATCACGTTTATTTGGTAAAAAAAATAAAGCAAAAACAGAGATAGCAAAACAAGAAGATTTTGAAGAAAAAAGATCGCAATTAGAAGAGAGGGTAAGTGTGATAGAACAAGGACTCAGTCGCTGTGGAATAAAATCAGCTCAATTGGGCACCGAAGAAGTCGTCGAAGTATTTTATAAAGTTTTCAACCCAGGAGAAGTAGAAGGGAAAATTAAATTAGAATAAATATGATCTAGGCAAGACCTGACATGTCAGGTCTTGCCTAGATCACAACAATATTATGGGAATTTTTGATAAATTTAAAAAAAATAAAATAGAATCCAGCAACAACGAGGCACAAGCTTCTGTTTTAGCAGTATTACCAGAACAAATCTATGAATCAGCAAGTCTAGAACTTCAAGATATCATAGCTCCTTCTGCTCTTAAAATTGAACCAAAATCTATAAACTTGGGGGAAAAAATAGCTCAAACATTTTTTATAATGTCTTATCCAAGGTTTTTGACAGACAACTGGTTTTCTCCAATTATTAACTTAGATAAAATTTTTGATATTTCAATTTTTATTCATCCAATAGACACATCTTTGATATTGCGACAATTTCAAAAAAAGGTCGCCGAAGTACAAAGTGAAATAAATGAAAGTGGAAAAAGGGGTATGGTGCGTAATCCAATACTCGACACTTCCTATCAAGACTTAGAAGGATTACGTAATAGTTTAATCCAAGCACAAGAAAAAATGTTTGATGTTGGTATCTATATCACAATATATGCTGATAATGATACAGAACTTTTTAAAATTGAAAATGAAGTAAAATCAATGCTGGAATCAAAAATGATATATATCAAGCCAGCACTTTTCCAACAAGAAACTGGTTTCAAAAGTGTCATACCTATAAACACTGACCTTTTAAATATTCATCAAAAACTAAATTCAGAACCACTTTCTAGTGTTTTCCCATTTATTTCTTTTGACTTAACTTCCAACAAAGGCATATTGTATGGCATAAATAGGCACAATTCATCTCTTGTTATTTTTGATAGATTTAGTTTAGATAATTACAATTCAGTAACTTTTGCAAAGTCAGGCTCTGGAAAATCTTATGCAACAAAATTAGAAATTCTCAGATCTTTGATGTTTGATGTCGATGTAATAGTCATAGACCCAGAAAGGGAATATGAATTCTTGGCAGAAGCTGTAGGTGGAAGATATTTCAATATTTCTCTTTCTTCAGATCATCATATGAATCCTTTTGATTTACCAATGCCACGTGAAGATGAAACAGCTGAAGATGTATTACGATCAAATACCATAAACTTAGTTGGACTTTTCAGATTAATGTTGGGAGGACTCACACCAGAAGAAGATTCAATGGTTGATAGGGCTATTTCAGAAACTTATGCCATAAAAGACATAACCCCAGAATCAGATTTTGCAAATATTGAACCACCACTTCTCTCAGATTTTGAAATGGTATTGAGTGGTATGGACGGAAGCGACTCTATTATTTCACGTTTAGCAAAATACACTAAAGGCTCTTGGTCAACTTTCCTAAACAGACCAAGTAATGTGGATATCAATAAAAAATTCATTGTCTTTTCTGTTCGTGATATGGAAGACGAATTAAAACCAGTCGCAATGTATATAATTATGCATTTCATTTGGAATGCAATCAGAAAAAATCTTAAAAAGCGTTTACTGGTCGTCGATGAAGCTTGGTGGATGATGAAATCAGAAGATACAGCTTCTTTCCTTTATTCTATTGCAAAAAGAGGTAGAAAATATTATTTGGGACTATCTACTATTACCCAAGATGCCGCAGACTTTATGAAATCCCCATATGGTGTGCCGATAATAACCAACTCTTCTATTCAACTTCTATTAAAACAATCTCCAACAACCATAGACATACTACAAAAAACCTTTAATTTAACCGATGAAGAAAAATACCTACTTTTAGAATCAGG
>JBAWYA010000014.1:0-11010 GCA_037143815.1 bacterium
GTCACAATCTGAACAACATCATCGTATGAGCACAATGCGTACGAGCATTAAAGACTACAACGTCTATCGTTGGGCAGCAGAATTCATTAAATCAGTCACGAGTTTAAATTAAAATAAAAATATAAATTAAATATTATAATATTTTTTTAACTCAATCAATCCATCTTCTAATTTTATATTTGGAATCCAATCTAAACAAAGTTTAGCCTTATTAACATCAGCCAATGTTGCTTTTGGTTCAATGCGTGGTTCTATATATACAACATCACCACCTATTAAATTCGCAATTTGATTTACAGAGTACATATCATTTGTACCTATATTTACAACTTCTCCTTTACCTAGATCTTTAGCCTCCATCGCCTTAATATTTGCATCAACCACATCTTTTACATTAACAAAACTACGAGTCTGATTGCCATCACCTACTATAGTCATAGGTTGATTTTTCTTTTTTAAGTCTATAAACTTTGCAACCACGGAAGCATATGCGCCAGTACTTGATTGACGTTTTCCATATACATTAAAATATCGCAAACAAACAGTTTCTAAATTAAAGATTTTTGACCATAAACAACAATAAACTTCTCCGATATATTTATGTGCACCATATGGAGATAAAGGACGGGCCTCCATAGTCTCAACTAATGGTAATGTTTTTTGATCACCATATACAGCACTAGAAGACGCAAAAATTAATCTTTTTACATTATTCAACTTTGAAGCTTCTAAAACATTTAATAGACCAGTAACATTTATATCGTGAGTTTCAATCGGATTTTCAATAGAATACTGAACTTGAGGTAAAGCAGCTTCATGAAAAACATATTTTGCACCCTTAAAAATTAAATTTAATTTTTCTTTTTCTCTTATATCTACATTGTGAAATATTGCTTTAGTATTTAAATTATCTTTTTTACCTGAATACAAATTATCTACAACATGAACTTCATACCCAAGATTTAAAAGAGTATCAACTATATGCGAACCTATAAACCCTGCGCCTCCTGTTACAATAATTTTTTCCATTTTTTATTTATTTAACTTTTTAAATTTCTCTGGTACTTTCAACAAATTTCTTTATTCTATAATATGTTTTTTGGATATTACAACATATGTTTTATAATGCTTTGAATAAAAATTTTAGTCTTCATACAAACCAAGTGACGTTCCCCAAAAATGACGACTATAAACTTTTCCTTCTGGTTGCACCTCTGTACCATCATGATTCTTCGGCCAAAAAGTATATGCTGGGAGAATTTCTATTTTTTCTTTATTCTGATATTTATTCACACATTTAGTTAAAAGCCTTCCACCAATAGTTTTCCATGGTGGATATATTCTCTTTGCAACCCCAATACCTTCTATATAATCTTTTAAAATAGGATGACCCGGAATAGATCCTATTACACCATTATTTATTCTACCAGGATGCCATGGTACCTTATGATCATAAACAGCAAAAAAATCTTTCTTCATAAATGGAGCGTCATCAATAGTTTCAAGACATTCACCATCAGAGTCGATGTACACTCCCCCATATTTTTCAACTATTTCTACTCGTGCCACGTCTACAGCTCCACAATAAGTTCCTGTTTTCATAAAAGCATCATAGGTTTTTTTATTTTTTAATCCAAAACTTTCCAACGCCTTTTCATCCCACAAAATATATTTGAAATTTGGGTTCTTTTCTTGCCATGTTTTCATAGCATCAATAGGCATTTTTTTAGGACCTACCCAAATTTGATGAATTATTTTTGATATCATTTCTTTATCTAGAAATCAACTTCTTAAATTCTTCAACCATGGGTACTTGCTCGGACTCCAATCCATATTGAGTGGCGGTGTAATACGCTACCCAATCAGCCAAAACAAGTGAAGAGAAAATCTTATGCCACATATCTTTACCTTTAATATCTAAAGATTGCACAGGAAATTTACGATCTTTGTATAATTTTTCTAGAATTTTCATTCTTTTCAGAATTTTAGGATTATCATCAGAATCTTTTAAGACAATAAAATAAAATTTACTATCTAATTCCTTCGTGGAATCTTTAACATCAAAACCATTCATTTCGTTATGATTTAATTCTGGTAAAACATTATAAAAAGCAGGAATTTTGCCAGTCTCATTTAATTTTATTTTCCAATTATATGCTACAGAAAAATTACGACTTGAAGAATAAATGACTGGAATATAATCCTTCATCGCCAGAGCTAAACTTTTCCCAGCTTTTTCATAATCAATTGGTTTTAGGCTCGTCGCTAATTTTGTAATATTTTTCAATTCATCTTCTTTGCCGATAATCTTTAAAAAAGCTTTAACAGAAAAACCAAGGGCAGAGCGAGGCTGTATACCAGTATCTGGCAATTTTATATACGGTACTTTATTTTCTATAGCTAAAGCCAATAATGTCCCACCAGTCGAAATTACTGCCATATTTAGATTCTGAGCTTTTACTTCTTTAAAGGCTTCCGTCACTTCTTCGGTATTACCAGAATAAGAACTCAAAATTATAAGTTTGTTTTTTAATTCTTCTTTTGAAATTTTTGGCAAACCATAATCAGAATAAACCGTAATATCAAGACCTGGATCCCAAGTCTTTAACAATTTTGGAGCAAGAGCAGATCCTCCCATTCCAACTACAACAATACTAGATTTCCTCACTAAAGCTTTCTTATTTTCAATCTCAGGTTCATACAAGAATTGCTTTTCAAAATTTTTTATTACTTCATACATAATTTGTAAATTAAAATTATAATAGTTTTTGAAATTGTTTTTTATTTTTTCTCTTTTGGGAGACAAGCTTTCATAAAAGCCACAAAAAGAGGATGCGGATCTAATGGACGTGATTTTAATTCTGGATGAAATTGAGTACCCAAGAAAAATGGATGCTTCTCGCGTGGAAGTTCTGCAATTTCCATAAGTCGTCCATCTGGTGAAGTACCAGAAAATACCAAACCAGCCTTTTGAAGTCTTTCTATATATTCTCCATTAACTTCATAACGATGACGATGTCTTTCAGAAATTTCAGACGTACCATATACATCAGAAGCAATAGTCCCCTTTTTTAAAGTTGCAGGATAAGCTCCTAAACGCATTGTCGCGCCAAAATTCTTTTCTTTTAAATTCTTTTTTTGCTCTGGCATCACATCAATCACCGGATTTTTGGTATCAAGATTTATTTCTGTAGTATGAGCATCTTTTAGACCTAAAACATTTCGAGCAAACTCAATCGTAGCAATCTGCATACCATAACACAAACCAAAATATGGAATTTTGTGTGTACGACAATATTGCGCGACTGCTATTTTGCCTTCTATCCCACGACTTCCAAAACCACCAGGAATAATAATCCCATCAAATTTATTTAATTCTTTCAAAGATTTTTGATCTGTTTCAAATTGTTCAGAATTTAACCAAACAATCTCGGGTTTATAATTCACCACACTACCTGCATGCTTTATTCCTTCAATTACAGAAATATATGAATCTTCTAACACAAACTCTCCTGTGCCAAAATACTTCCCGACTATTCCAATACGAACTTTTTTTGTGGCACTACTCATCTTTGTAACCATATCTCGCCACTCTTTCATATCTCTTTCACGTGGTTGCATTTTGAGTTTCTTTAAAATTCGATCACCAAGTCCATCATTTTCAAAATTTACTGGAACTTCATAAATATTCCCTACATTTGGCGCAGATATAACATCACCCTTTTCCAAACTACACATGAATTCAATTTTTTCTTTTCTTTTATCATCCATAGGAACATGAGCACGAGCAAGAATAATATCTGGATTGAGTCCCACTGCATTCAAACTGCGAACAGCGTGTTGGGTAGGTTTTGTTTTAAGTTCATTACCACCAGCACCAAGAGCAGGCACATAACTCACCAATACTAATACAACATCGTGAGGATTTTTTATCTTGAGCATTCGTACAGCTTCAAGGAATAAAATATTTTCATATTCTCCAACCGTCCCACCTATTTCTGTGATAGCAACTTTAGCATGAGCCTTTTCCACTGCTTTATTTATACGTTCAATAATTTCAAGTGGAATACGTGGCACTACTTCTACTTGTTTACCACCAAATTCAAGATTGCGTTCTTTTTGAATTACAGAAAGATAAACACTGCCTGTGGTCATATAATTCGTACGAGTAAGATCACGATTCAAAAATCGTTCGTAATTCCCCATATCTTGATCACACTCCATACCATCATCTAAAACGAAAACCTCACCATGTTCGGTGGGATTCATAGTGCCAGCATCAACATTCACATAAGGATCGATTTTGAGGGCAGTAACTTCTATTCCGCGAGACTGCAAAATCTTACCGATCGAAGCAGAAGCGATACCTTTTCCAACTCCAGACATAACTCCCCCCACCACGAAAATATATTTTGTTGATTTTTTTTTCATATAATTTTTTAACGAGACATCCACGACTCTTAAAATCTTTCAAATCTTATTTTACTCTATTTGTTTAAATATTTCCTGACCGCCAAGAAACTGGAAATAGCTCCAAAAAGTATACCTGATAATAAAATAATTGCAAAAATCGTAAGTAAATTTGAAACATAATAATCATATAAATTAAGTCCAAGAAAATCAGTCATATTGCGTCCCAACCATGCTGTAGTTGGCCAAAAGACAAGAAGTGTAATAATAGTAGCAATAACCCCATAAATCATACCTTCGATCAAAAAAGGACCTCTAACATACATTTTGGAAGCCCCAACGAGACGCATAACACCTATCTCTTCTTTGGCAATAAAGATAGTCAACCTGATCGTATTGAAAGTCACAACAATAGAAACAATTATCAAAATAAGTGTAATTAGAAAACCAAGTTTCTGCGCTCCAGATATTATATTATTTAACCTATCTATGACTAATTTGTTTTGATTATAATTTACTTTATATATGATAGAAGTTGCACCCACTACAAGAGTGTTATCAGATTCAATAAATTTAGAGACACTCTCATACTGAGAAATTTCTTTAGCTTTGATAACCAGAGTAGCACCAAGTGGATTAACACCTATCTCATCTAATGCAGCAAGAGTAGAATAATCATTTTGATGACGAGCTCTAAAATTCTTTAATACATCATTTTCATTTGTATAACTTATTGACGCTACTTCCGGTAATTTTTCCAAAGAAGATTTCAAGGCTAAAACTTTACTTTCTACTACACCTGTATTAAAACTAACAGTTATATCAACTTTATTCTTTACAGCATCAAGTGAAGAATACAATACAGCCTGTAAAAGGATTATGGCAGTAATGACAGACAGAGTAATAGTGACTACGAGAGCGGCTGCGAACGACACAGACCCACCCCTCTTAAAGTTTACAAATCCTGCTTTTATAATTCTTTTTAATTCTGTCATCTTGTAAGTAAGTATACCACAAAACAAAATTTATTGAATTGGAAGCTCAACATAAAAAGTCGCTCCTTTGCCAACACCTTCGGACTCTGCCCGTATATGCCCATGATGCCCTTCTTCTACAATTTTCTTTGAAATATATAAGCCAAGTCCAGTGCCCTCGACATTGTTTTTCCAACCCGCATGCCCTCTCTCAAATTTTTGAAACAACAAAGGTAATGTTTCTATATCAATTCCTACTCCTGAATCAGAAACAGAAAACTGTATTTTCTCAATGCCGACCTTTTCCACTTTCAATTTTATAAATCCTTCTTTAGTCATCTTAAAAGCGTTATCCACCAAATTTAATATAACATCATATATCCATGCTTGATCTGCTTTAACAATATACGGCGAATGATTGTCAGTTTCAAGAGAAAGGGTAATATTTTTATCTTTCGCAATCAATGTCCAATCTTTAATTATTCTATTCACCATATCAGCAAAATCAAAATCCGCCATTTTGTATGTTACACGATTTTCTTCAAAATCCAGAGCTTTGAGCCACATCTTTACAGTTAAAGCCAAATGTCTAGCAGATTCAAAAAGCTGAGTGGAAGCCTTAATAACTTTAGGATTTGTTTCTCCGAATGAGCCGTCAGACAACATGGAAGACGCCATAACAATATTTGCTATTGGATTTTGCAAATAATGCTGAGCAAAAGATAGGATAGAGGATTTTGTTTCATCAACAGTTTTTAGCTTTTCATTAGCCAGTTCCATTTCTTTGTTAATTTTCATCAAATTTTTATTAGCTATGGTGAGTTCTTTATAGATGTATGATTTATCTAATGCACCAGCAATCACGTTAGCAAAAGACTTTAGAGATTCTTTTTCTGTTCGTGAAAACTGGTCATACGATGAAGTATATCCAAGAAGAACAGCCCCCAGAACTCTTTCCTCAGTTAAAAGCGGATAAATAATTATCGTTTTCAGATTAGCAGAAAGAGATAGCGTCTCAATATTTTTTGACTCGATAAGTCCGCCCCATACATCAGAAGCATTTGCAGTAATAAAAGGCTGTCCATTAAAAATATTTTTAAATGCTGGACGCTCTGTTGCTTTTGTAATAGGAATATCACGCAAAAGAAAACCAAATTGACGAAGTATTGAAATCAAACGCTCTGATTTTGAAAAAACCAGCGGTGTTAAAATATCTTGTTCTCTATTAAAAAGAAAAATTCCCGCCATCTCTAAATGAAGTCTGTCTCTCATAGTCGTAGCAATCTTTTCTGCTAAAGTCGCAGGATCAAGAGCCAACAAACTAATCTCATACAATTCTCGAGTGAGAGATAAGAGCTCATTTATCGCGTCAAGTTCAGCGTTTTTTGTATATAATTCTTGCTCAATACCCGTCTTTTTAACAAAACCAGAGTCAGAAACAGTAGAAAAAGTTGCTGGCAAAACATTGCTTTTTGTGTCGGTTGTTTCAGACATATTGATTTACTTTAAACTCTCTGGTAATTGATCATCAGGTAATTCGGCAATAAGATAACGAACCGCACTTTTAGAAACCTCAACAGCAATATCTCCAAAAAGATTCCTATAATTGTCAACAAGCTGATTAATTGTTTCTTTGGGCTCACCAGCAATAGATACATTTACTGTTTCTTCATCATTGATCGTAATGCCACGAACTTTTCTTACTTGTTCCCAAGCCAACCGTCCACCCACACGCGTTTGGCGCTTGATGATTTCCACAAGGATTTGATTGAAAAGTTTATCATTGGAAGAGCCTCCCTCTGGACGAACAGCTATAGTTGCCAAGTTTTCTGAGCGGATTTTTTGAAAAGTATTGCCAATGTAGATTACAGCAAGAGTCATTAAGAAATAAGAGGTGCAGTATAGATAATCATTAATACCGCCTACATACCATGTTCCAGCATTCGCTTGATACAAGAAAGTGAAATCTGCAATATACTGAACAATAAGAGCAATAATTAAAAAAATTATTGGTTTCTTTAATATTCCACCTAAAAAATTTCTAGAAAAAAGCAACGCTAGAATTGCAATCGAAACATATATTGCTTGTCCAAAAGGATACCCGAAGTCTAAAAATATTCTTAATTTACTGGACCAATCAAATTCATACCCTCTCAAGAAAAAGAAATAAACTACAAAAAGTATTATGAGAGGAACTAAAAAAATCCACACCTTATTTTTAATTTTTTTTAAAGAAACGCCAGTCCCACTAATCCGAGACAAAATAACAACTCCATATATATAAGGAATAATACTACCAAAAAAACCGATATCCCCAATTGAAGGATATGGTATCTCTATTTTTTTAAAAAAGATATAATAACTATAAACTGACTGTCCAAAAGATTGCAGTAAAAGACCGAGAGAAAGAAAAACTAATGCTTGACCCAATAAACTCTTATATCCACCCCAATGTCTGGCTGTTAAAAATCCAATAATAGCCCCAAATAAAGCAAGTATTTGATAACAGGCAGCAAACAACTGTTTATCATGTGTAGTTGCGCTTGAAAGAAAAAAGTTGATGTAAACCCACCAAATTGAGAAACCTAAAAACAAAAAAAGACTTATAAAAAATAACGGTTGTTTTTTGAGATTATAAAAAAATTTTTCCATATTTAAAATAAAAGATAAATTCTACTACTTTACTGCTTTACTATAACATATTTCTTCAAAAAAGAAGAGGGGCGAAAAGAATTTTTAGAAAAACGAAGGCCTGAGAGTCCAAGGTCTTGCTCATAGTTCATAAAACGGGTAATTTTAGTAACATTTTCACCTAAGTTTTTAAGCATATATTCATATACCCCTATATACTTAGTATCACCTTTTGAAAAATGACACAAAACATAATCTTGATTAATTATACTACTTATTGAAAAACCCACCAACTCTTTGCCAACATATAGACAAAGAAATAAAAATTTAGGATCAGAAAAGTTATAAAGTGATGAGAGAAATTTTTCAACTGCAATAGTCTCATTTTTTATGTCAAAATCGATTGTTTTCTCTAGTCTACTATTAGCCCATTTTTTATCTAATTTCAAAATATCTTCTTTTGTTTTTTCGTCGATTGACGAAGTTATCAAGGTATTAGCATCCAAATACGAAGTTTTAAATTTTTTAAATAAATATCTTTTATTTTTAAATTTTTTCTCATTAAAATTAGCTAGATTCTCATTTTTATAAATATAATCAAAATGATCGGGATCTTCTTCTGTTGGATAATTTTTAAGATCAAGATTTTTTATTGCCTCTTCAGGAATTAATTTTAATTCTGCTTTTAGCCCTTCCTTTTTTGAAATCTCAAGCAATTTTTCCACCGTATCATTCACTTCATTATCCCCCAAAAAAGAATAGAAAGGCTCGCCGGTAATATAATCCGTGAACCGAACAACTAAGTTATTATTGAGTTGTGAAATCCGCATCTCCCCTTTTATATCCCAAGACCACATAGAAACAAAATTGAAATCAGAATAAGGCGGGAATTTTTTAGTAAATACCTCCACATCTCCTTTGTCTGAAAGTTCTAAAGTTTTAAATTGTGGAAATTCTGGAAGCATACAATAAAATTACATTATATTTTCTGTTGGATATCTTGTCCCGCGTTTGATAAAATTGGTCTCAACATCAGATAATTTAAAAGCTTCAGTAAAATAAGAAATAACTTTTTGCACATCTGTGCCACTTTTACAGGTATAAACATCAGCACTTATAAAACCACGTTTAGGAAAAGTATGCATTGCTATGTGACTTTCTGCAATTATGACAAACCCGCTCCAGCCTCCAGGGTCTTTTATACCATTATCAGGAGCAGAAATAACCATTGGTGTAGAAAGAGTATTCATACCAAGTTTTTTAGGTAAATCAGACAACACAAAAGAAATGACTTTCTGATTGTTTAAAAGCTCATAATTGCCTCCATATCCATCAATCGTTATGTGTTCACCAAATTGCATAATTTTTTCTTTATTCTTTATATATCTTTCGAGGATATAAACATATTAGCATAAATTAAAATAATTTATTTACCACTTTTAGAGTCTCTAATAATTTTCCCATTTTCCATCGTGATCACCCTTTTGCCTACTGAATCAATAACGCCTTTGTTGTGAGTAGCCAAAATAACAGTCGTGCCGAGATCATTTATCTTTTTCAAAATTTGAACTATTTCATGTGTATTGATAGCATCCAAATTCCCAGTCGGCTCATCGGCAATTATGAGTTCAGGTTGATTGATTATGGCTCTAGCAATAGCGAGTCTTTGCTGTTCACCTCCGGACATTTGATTTGGAAAATGATGTAAGCGATGACCTAAGTCAACCAATTCTAAAACATGCGGAACATCAGAAGCTATCTCTAGATCAGTCTTGCCGACAGCTTCCATAGCAAAAGCAATATTTTCATATGCAGTTTTATTTGGTAATAATTTAAAATCTTGAAACACAACACCTATGCGACGACGAAGTTTGGTCAAATCCTTGTTTCTTAATTTATGCACATTGAGGGATTCAAAAAAGACCGTACCATCAGTCGGCATATCGTATCCCAAAATCATTTTAGTAAGAGTAGTTTTACCAGCACCAGAATGTCCGACGACAGACACGAACTCCCCAGCCGTAATCGTAACAGTGACATCATCTAATGCTACTGCATCTTTATAAATTTTTGAAACATTATTAAAATAAATCACTCCTAGATTATATCACAAGTTTCTATAAATTCTTCTCTGCATCAATAAACATATCTATTTCACCTTCCAAAACAGCATCAGTATTTGAAGTTTCGGCATTTGTCCTATGATCTTTGACCATTTTATAAGGATGAAGCACGTATGAACGAATCTGATTACCCCATTCTATTTCCGTATTTTTCATCTTCATGCTGTCTTCCACACTTTTCTTTTCTTCCTGAGCTCGTTTAAATATTTTTGCTCTCAAAATAGAAAGCGCCTGTTCGCGATTTTGTTCTTGACTACGCCCACCAGATGAATGCACAGCAATACCTGTCGGAATGTGAACTATTCGCACAGCCGTCTCTCTCTTGTTAACATTCTGCCCACCCGGCCCAGATGAGCGAGAAAATTCTATCTTCAAATCTGCATCTGATATTAAAAAATATTTTTCTTCCAATTTGCCAAATTTTGGCAAAACTTCAACCAAAGAAAAAGAGGTGTGTCGCAACTTTTTCGCATTAAAAGGAGAAATACGAACCAACCGATGAACACCTCCTTCATTTTTTAACATTCCATAAACACCTTTACCAGATAACTCAAATGAAACATTTCTGTATCCTCCATGATCATTTTTATGTTCATCAATAAAATTAATCCCATAGCCCTTCCTGTTTGCATATTTCATATACATAGACAAAAGCATACTTGAAAAATCTTCAGCATCATCTCCACCAGCACCAGAAATAATTGTTATAATCGCCGGCCCTTTGTCGTATTTACCTGCGCCTTCTTTTTTATTTTTTAATTCAGCAATCTCTTTTATAACATTCTGTGCTTTATTTTTATCATTCCAAAAATCTGGACTTGCCATTTCCTTTTCTAATTTTTCAATTTGTTCATCTATTATTTTTGTATTCT
>JBAWYA010000015.1:0-10253 GCA_037143815.1 bacterium
CACTTTTAGGTGTCGGTTCTATCGTCTTTAATCAATCACAAGATCTTTATCATTCCATCATAAATAATGGAAATGAATTATCATTCTTGGATACAGTTGGAAATAAAATCAACCAAATACTGCCAGACGGTGCATCATTTAACATGAAAGACACTATTTCAACTTTCGTCTCTTTTTTGACAAGCAATATTGCAAATATCTTCAACACCACAATTACAGCATTGTTCTCATTTATATTATTACTTTTAACTATTTTCTATTTTTTAAAAGATGGAGAAAATTGGAAGAAAACTTTTCTTAAATTAAGCCCTCTTTCAAACACCGACGATGAAAAAATATTAAACAAACTTTCAAAAACAATAAATGGTGTAATAAAAGGATACCTCTTGATAGCTTTCATCCAAGGAACACTAACTGGTATTGGTCTTACTATTTTTCATGTACCAAATGGAGCATTATGGGCAGTAGTAGCAGGAGTAGCTGCAATTGTGCCACCTTTAGGGACAGCGATAGTTTCTGTTCCAGCTGTAATCTTTCTTTTTATGACAGGACACACAGGTGAAGGAGTAGGTTTTTTAATATGGTCAACACTTATTGTGGGTATGGGTGATAATTTATTAAATCCATACATTGTTGGACATAAAATAAATATCCCACCATTTTTAATCCTTTTCTCTGTTTTGGGTGGTATTTCATTATTGGGTCCTGTTGGCATCTTGATTGGCCCACTTGCTGTAAGTTTGCTTTATACTTTAACTGAAATATATCGAAACGAATTTCAATAAATAATTTTGTAACTAAAAATGGCTATTAAATTTTACAATACTTTAACTCGAAAAAAAGAAATTTTTGTTCCTATAGACAAAAATGAAGTTCGCATGTATTCCTGCGGACCGACAGTTTATAATTATGCCCACATAGGCAATCTGCGTTCATATGTTTTTGCAGATATCTTACGACGCACTCTAATTTATAGTGATTTTAAAGTGAAACAAGTGATGAATATCACAGACATCGGACATCTTGCAAGCGATGCAGATTCAGGTGAAGATAAAATGACAAAAGGACTCTTGCGTGAAGGAAAAGAACTCACACTAAAAAATATGCGAACATTGGCAGAATTCTACACAGAAAAATTCAAGGAAGACTTAGAAAAATTAAATATACAAATGCCTGATGGTCTGTATTTTGTAAGTGACTATATCAAAGAATATATAGAGTTAATACAAAAATTAGAAAAAAATGGCTATACATACAAAACCAGTGATGGAATTTATTTTGACATATTGAAAATGACTGACTACGGAGCATTGTTGAGAGGAAAAAGAGATTGGGATAAAAGCCATGCGAGAATTGCTGAAAATTCAGAAAAAAAGAATCCAGAAGATTTTGCATTATGGAAATTCTCCACAAAAAAAGGACAAGAAACGCCACTTGGTTTTCCTTCACCGTGGGGTATAGGTTTCCCCGGATGGCATATTGAGTGTTCAGCAATTGGTATAAAATTTCTTGGTGAACAATTTGATATACACACTGGCGGTATTGATCACATACCAGTGCATCACACAAATGAAATCGCGCAATCAGAATCAGCTACTGGTAAAAAACCTTATGTAAGATATTGGATGCATCATGAGCATGTAGATCTTGGAGGAGAAAAAATGGCAAAATCAGCAGGTGATTTTTTGAGATTAAAAAGTGTCATAGAAAAAAATATAAACCCGTTAACTTACCGTTTTTGGCTATTAATGGCAAATTACCGCACAAAAATGAATTTCAATTGGGAAGCCTTAGAAGGCACAGAAATAGCCTTAAAACGCTTATATGGACTCTATGTTGGACTTGGAACGGAGCTAGGTAAAATAAATACAGATTATCAACAAAAATTCAAAGAATACATAGAAGATGACTTGGATACACCAAAAGCACTAACAGTATTATGGGAAGTTTTTAAAGATGAAAAAATTTCTAACGCCGACAAAAAGGCAACTGTTCTTGATTTTGATAAAGTGTTGGGGCTTGGATTTGCACAATTAAAAACAGAAAAAATTCCAGAAGAAGTAAATAAACTAGTAGAAGAACGCGAACAAGCACGCAAAGATAAAGATTTCCAAAAATCAGATGAATTGAGAAAAAAAATAAATTCTCTTAGCTATGAAGTTAAAGATACAGCGGAGGGACAAAAAATTTCTAAAATTTAATTAGATTTAAAAATCTTTCTGCGATAAATGGAAAATACTATAATCAGATTCACAACTATAAAATATATATTTAAAGAATAGATTGAAAAAATCCAATTTTTTATAATTAGTAATGCTAACGTTTGCGCAAATATGCCTGCTAGATACACACTAGCCGTTTCAGTTTCTGGAAATTTCCAAGATTTAATTATTGTTGGTATTGCTGCTAATCCGTCACTTAAGATAACAAAAATAATTGATATAACTAGATTATGGGTAAATACATAAAATACTAAGGCGAGTAAAGAAAGAAGTCCGCAAAATAAATCAAGGGAAGTTAATTTCCAATATGAATTTTTATTAAAAATAGAGACTATTACAACAACTAATGGACAAAACCCCGCCAAGAAGACTGGGATTAGAGAAAGCCCAGCACCTGCTTTTGCACTAAAAAATATACCAAGAAAAGGAGCAAGTGCCCAAAGAACCCAAGATACCAAATTGGGCTTAGTATTTCCATAAAATAAATTTTTAAAATAGAAGAAATAGGCTGTCAGAGTTACAAAAACAGAAAGATAAATGATATTTTCTGGAAGCATAAAAATTATATCCCCTCTTTTTTAAGTTCTTCTATAAGTGCTCGAGATGAGCGAGAGAGTTTTCCAGGAAGTTTAATGTTTAATTTTATTAACAAATCACCTCTTTTGTTTTTTGTCATAGGCACACCTTTACCTCGAACTCTCAGAATTTCATTTATTGTCACACCCTCTGGAATAGTAACTTTTATTTCACCATCAAGAGTAATAATCGGATATTCCACACCCAAAAGAGCATCAGAGAGTTTCAAATTTAGATTCATTACAAGATCATTCCCCTCACGCTTGAACACTGAATGCGGTGCCACATTTATTTTAATATAAAGATCCCCAGCAGTTCCTTTTGAAACTGCTTCACCATAACCTGTCATCCGAATCATTTCTCCATCACGTATGCCAGCAGGTATAACGATAGAAACTTCTTCCTCACGACGCAATACGCCCTTGCCTTTACATGTATCACAAATTTCTTTTGGAACTTCACCCGTTCCTAGACATGTGTCACAAACTTTGGTATTAGAAATATTTCCAAAAATTGTTCTCTTGGACTCACGAACATGACCCTGACCATTGCAAGTTTTACAAGTTATAAAAGAAGAACCTACTTTTGAGCCAGAACCATGACAAGTGAGGCAACTTGATGTCTTCGTAATTAAAATTTTCCTATCAATACCAAAAATAGAATCCTGAAAAGAAACTTGAATTTCAGTAGAAATATCTCTACCACGACGAGCTTGTGGTCGGCCTCCCCCGCCACCTCCAAAAAAATCGCTAAAAATATCATTCAAATTACCAAAATCAAAATCAGCACTACCATTACCAAAACCCTGAGCACCAGAGAAATCAAAACCACCAAAACCCTGACCACCTCCAAAACCTCCCCCTTGTGGACCCATATTTTCAAAACCTGATCCATATTGATCATATTTTGAACGTTTAGCATCATCAGAAAGCACTTGATATGCCTCATTTACTTGCTTAAATTTAGCCTCATCACCTTCTTTTTTATCAGGGTGATATTTATGCGCCAACTTATAAATAGCCTTTTTAATTTCATCTTTTGAAGCGCCCTTATTTACTCCCAATGTTTCGTAATAATCTTTTTGCATAGAGATATATATTAACACAATTTATAAAATAATCTATTTATATTTAGTATATTACACAAAGCAATATTTATTAGCAAAATTACTTATTTAAATCATCGGCTCAGCTTCTCCGGGTGCTTTTACTTTAGGTTCAACTTCAATATTTTCTTCTGATTCTTCTGCCTCTGTAGGTTCATCCTTACCACCATTTTTTTCTTTTTCTTTTCTCTTGGCTCGTCCTTCGATTATTGCTTTTTCTTCAGCACTTCGAATTATTGTAGCTTCTTCTTCAGCAATGAGTTTAGCTGCATCATCTTTTGGTATTGAAAATTTATTACGAGATGCTTCAATAATCTCTGCTCTATACGAAGGATGCGTCGGAGGAAGAACACGGAGGGTCTCGGCTGAAAATGGATCATAAGACTCACCATCAATAGTCATTTTTACATAAATTTCACCGACAGCAAGGTTGATCATATCTTTTACACCGAACAATGGTTCAAATTCTGGTTTGAGTTTGACTGCGTCTTCACCACCAACACGAAAAGTAATGATACTACCACAATTACCTAGTACGGCTTGGTGGACTTTGGTAATAATCTGACCGACATATTGATGAGCTATCGTTAAATTCAAACCATACTTTCTGGCCTCCGACAAAATGTTTTCAAAAGTTTGAGTGACGACGTTTTGAAACTCATCCACATACAAATAAAAATCTTTACGCTCTTTCTCTGGAATACTAGCGCGCTCCATTCCAGCCTGCTTTATTTTAGTCAAAAAGATAGAACCAAGGAATGAGGAATTTTCTTCACCAAGACGACCCTTTGAAAGATTGATCAAAATAATTTTCTCTTGATTCATCAATTTACTAATATCTATTTTGTTTTGTTTCTGACCAAATATATTACGCAAAAGTGGATCAGAAAGGAATTGTCCTAATTTGTTTACAAGCGGGATGATGGCATCAGTATCAAACTTCTCTGACCAATCGGCGAATTCAATAGCGAAGAATCTTTTAACCATATCATCCGTAATATACTCCACGACTTTCTGTCTGTAATTTCTATCTGTCAACATAGAAATCATTCCACGCATAGTGGCATGCGGATAATCCAATAGCGCCAAACAAGTAAAACGAAATACGTGCTCAAGTCTAGGAGTCCAGTTCGCCCCGAATTGTTTCTGGAAAACTTCAATCAAACCCTGAGTCAACTGAAACTTAAATAATGGATCCACATTAGCAAGTGGATTGAAAGAAGAAGGAAAATTAAGATCTGTCGGATCTATAATACAAACATCTTCGATGCGTTCTTTTGGTATATAATCCAGCATCGCATCTATCACGTCACCGTGCGGATCGATCAGACAAAGTCCGTGCTTGTAAGTAATATCTTGCCTGAGCATTAATTCAAGAAGCTTGGTCTTGCCAACACCAGACTTTCCAATAATATAAAGATGGCGTCTGCGATCAACACGCTTGATACCAAAAATAAATTTTTTCTCTTCTAGAGAAGCTACATAATTTGTTCGTCCGATAAAAGACACGTCTTCAGGATTGACCTTACCAAAGACAGGTAATTCTGGTGGTGGTGGTCCGTATTTAATTATTTGCACTCGATTTAGTTTTGGCATGATTAATTCTATTTTAACAGTTATTTGTTGATTACTCAATGTCAAAAGTGTATTATACAAAATATGAAGATACATAGATTCATTGGGAGTTTTGATTTTTCAAAAAAAGAAATTGAAATCACAAATCCTGAAAATATCAAGCAAATAAAGGATATTTTGAGATTACAAAAAGGTGAAAAAGTCATCCTTTCTGATGGAAATGGCACTGATGCAGAAGTAACATTAAACCTAATATCTAAAAATAAAATAACCAGTATTGTTAAGAAAATAGAATCAGCACCAGAACTAACAGAGTGTATGAGGAAGGTAAATTTATATTTAGCAATATTAAAAAAAGAAAATTTTGAACTAGCAGTACAAAAGACTGTTGAGATTGGGGTCCACAGAATCATTCCCATAATAACCGAGCGAACAATAAAAACCGGACTAAATTTTGCCCGTTTAGAAAAAATAATGATTGAAGCAAGTGAACAATCTGGAAGAAGTTTTATACCT
The DNA here is from genome assembly GCA_037143815.1 of bacterium. Lineage (GTDB taxonomy): Bacteria > Patescibacteriota > Minisyncoccia > Phycocordibacterales > UBA9973 > UBA9973. Next base: position 5,995 of record JBAWYA010000015.1, read on the forward strand.
ATCTTGTCCCCTATTATGAACTTTAAAGAAGCGCTCATAGATGGATCGAATAATCAAGAGAAAACAATCTTTACCCCACCTATCGCGAAAAATGGAACTTCATCTAAAGATGATACTTATGAACCAAACAAAGAAGCTACAAATATTAGCATCTTTATTGGCCCAGAGGGTGGATTTACAGAAAAAGAAATAAAAGAAGCGACAGAAGCCGGCTATAATACAGCATCTCTAGGATCTCTCACACTAAGAGGAGAAACTGCCGCCATGATAGCGACGTACAGAACAGCAAAAGGAATCTAATGGCACATATACGCCATGGCTGATATATGTATTTAATACACTTCTTGCTGATAACATTTTTCGCAATAAACTATTTCTGGTCTGTCGGGTGCATAATTTGTTGTAATTTCTTTTTGACATTTTGCACAATTACGATTCCAGAATTTATAAGGCCCTCTTTTTATTATACGATCTTGGTGTCGACAATAAAAACATTTTTTTGGTATCGGTATAATCATTTTTCTATAAAACAAAAGCTCCTGTTTTATAATTTTATAATTACGACTACAATCTATACACCTTAAAATTTTATCTGTAATAGAATTAGAAACATCTTTTATATGATCGGGAATTTCTTCTGGCTGTAATGTCTCTTTCCCTTCTGTCTTTTGAATATCATCTTCCCATCTGAAACCTTGAGAAATAGCTTCATCTTTGGTAAGAGGAAAATTATCCTGAGCGATAGATTCGTTGTATGCAAATGGTGCAAGCTCGGGTGGTATCATAAGACCATATAAATCTTGGTCTGTCAGTTCTTTGATTATTTTCTCTCGCAACCTCTCATATTCTTCTTTCTTGTATTGTTTATTTAAAATAGAATATTCACTATTACGAAGAGCGTCACAACCAACACAATTTGTACAATTTCTAAGATCAAAAGAATTAATAATTTCTCTACAGTTTTCAGGCCAAAAAGAGCCTATAATATTACTAGAATAACCACCAGCAACAACTTCAAGTAATCTCTCGGATTGAGTTCCATAACCAATCATGCCAATAGAATCTTTTGCTCCTTTTGTTGAAAATAAATAACGACAATCTTCAGCCCCAGTAACTTCAAAAGAATCTTTTACATTTTTACATTGAAATAAATAATTTCCAGTTGAGTCAACTGTTTTAATATTGTTATGCTCCCGCATTGGAAAACTTAAAATAAATTTTTCAAATTCTTTCTTAAATTCTTCTATCTTTTTATAACTACCCAAAATTTCATTAACTTTCTTATTATACTCACCCACTTTCATTGGCTTATTTAAAAAATAATGAGATTTATTATTTAAATTCACACAACCAAAACAATTCATTAAACCCCTACCATTTAACACAAAAGCACAGTCCATAGACCCAACAACATTTTGACTATAAAAAATACCGAAAGATTCCTGCACATTTATAGATTCATAACATCTTTCAAATTTTGTCCCAAAATATATATCACAAGAATCTTTACCATCCCTGACACCTCTTGAATATAATAAATCTTCTGCAGGGCTGGTATTAAAAGCCAGATAACAATTTTTACAACCACCAGCCATATTAGAATATTCACTATTTATATTAGGACCAGATCCGGTAGAAATACCTAAATTAATTTTAGGAACTTTTATTAAAAGCTCACCAAATTGTTCAAAAAATGTTCGACTCTCATCATAATTCAAAGCATAATCTTTTGGATCCCATTTTTCAGAATAAAAACAATCATAACAATAAATAGTATAAGGTGATTTAGGGTTATATATAGAAATAACAGCTTTATCACACAGAACACATTTGCGCCCAGAATAAAGGGTGGTTTCATTTCTAAACATTGCACGCATTTTAAAACGACAATCTGGACAGACTTTTGGCGTCGGCACTTTCATCTTTTTATAAAAACCGAGATCGTCCGAATCTAAAATAAAATTTTGTCTACACCTTTTGCATTCTTGTTTCATATTTTAATTTTATTCCAAAATTTTTCTTAAAACATCTTCTGGAACTTCTTTAGTTTTTTTTGTATCATTTGAACTTTGTGCAGTAACAGGTGGTGGTGTGGGCATAGAAGCATTATTAGGAACAACTGAAGCTGGTGTAGGAACCGAAACAGGTGTAGAAATAGATTTAGTAGGAGGAACAAGAATGGATTTTTCAGCTTTAGCTTTTTCAATTTTTTCAGAAATCAAATTTTTCAAATTATTCATATCTTCAGAACTAGCAGAACGATCTCTTGAATTAGAATGTGTAGAATCTTTCATTTTATTTTTAAGAGTCTCAAGTGATACAGGCTCTAGCTCAACTTTTTTAGGAATTTCAATTTTTACCGGTATAACTGGTTCTTTTTTGGGTTCCTTTATTTTATCTAGAATTTTTCTCAAAGCAAGATTTTCACCGACTGCATGTGTATGATTTATAACTTTCTGAGGAATTTTTATTGAAGCTGATGTATTCTTTGGACGTAAAGTTATAGATGGGCTATTTTCATTTCTTGCTGGATTTGGGGTGAAAATTTTCTTTATAGTTCCAAGCACTCCAGGCTTGTTCGCAGGTTTAAGATTTGATGAAATAGATTTATTTAAATGCTGTTCTTCCCTTTGGGGGTATCTATCTTCCCCTTCAACTACTTGCCCCACCATATCCTTTCCATTTTTAGCTGGAAATTCTATACCTAAATCAGCTAAAGGTCTAAAAAAAGTAACTTCATCGTGTTTAATTTGATTCTCTGAACTTTTCTCAACCTTAACCTCACCAGATTTTATTTTTGCTATACAGTCTTTACAATAAACTGCTCGGTTTGGATCTGGTTTGAAAGGCACAGTGCTTTCTTTCTTACAAAGCGAACAAATTACTGGAAACTTTTCCAAACTTCCACTACCAGTATCATTGTCATCGCCAAGTGACATTCCACTCCAATTGTTTATTTCTCTTTCTACAACTTCTTTTGGTCTGCAATAAAGGGCACGTGAAGATTTTATAACTTCTTCCTCAATTTCTTTATTGCCAGACTTTGCCATGGGCGGTAAAGTTTTAGCAGAAAAAGGACGAGACGTCACACCATCTATCATTAATTTCAAATAAATTTTATAGTTCGGCAAATTCACCAAATCTTGTGGGGTAAATTCTGGATCAAATTCACTTTCTAAAAACTCCGCATCATCAGAACCAACCCTAAACACTATCATCGTGCCGACGTTACCAAAGACAGCATCACGCACAGCTGAGCTCTTGTCCACAACGAGCTGGGCAGTATATTGATGAGCCACAGTTAGATTCAATCTGTATTTTCTAGCCTCAGACAATATACCTGCAAAAGCGTCCGTAACAAAGTTTTGAAATTCGTCGACATAAAGATAGAAGTCTTTACGAGATTCTTCTGGAATACGCACGCGTTCCATCGCCGCCAATTGGATTTTTGTAATAATCATACCTCCTAAAAGACCAGAATTGTCTTCACCGATACGTCCTTTGGAAACGTTAACCAAAAAAATCTTCCCTTCATTCATCATATCAAAAATATTTATTGTACTTTTTGACTGACCAACAACATTTCGAATAATTGAAGTAGAGAGAAATTGTCCAACTTTGTTTTGAATCGGCGCAATAGCTTCATTTCTAAATTTATCTTGCCAAGCTTCATATTCATGAACCCAGAAAGCCTTAATCACGGGATCTTTCAAATTAGCAATTATTTTCTGACGATAATCCTTGTCCACCAACATTCTAGGGATACCGAGAAGTGTCGTACCCGGAGTATCAAGTAAAGCCAAAATTGCATTATTTAAAATATATTCCATTCTGGCACTCCAAGCATTCGCCCAAATTTTAGTAAAAATACCCATCAGACCTGAAGCTACTAAATGTTTATATTGTGGATCAATTAATTCCAAAACATTAAAACCAATATGGTGATCAGCATCAGCAGGATTAAAATAAACAACATCTTTTATACGCTCTGGTGGAATAGCTGATAATACTGCTTCGACGTTTTCTCCGTGAGGGTCAACCATACAAACTCCATCACCATTTTTGATGTTTTGAATAATCATATTAAACATCAACACAGATTTACCTGTACCAGACTTTCCGAGTAAGTAAACATGCTGACGTCTATCTTTACGTTTTATACCAAAAAGCTGGTTCTTGTCTCGGTAAGTAGTAATACCGACATAAGTCAGATCTTTATTTTGAGGTATTTCTGGTAACTCCATATAATACTATTTTAC
>JBAWYA010000016.1:0-9889 GCA_037143815.1 bacterium
TACTTTCAATAAAACGGCTGACATCTTTTTTATTACTAAAAACATGTCGTTTGTCTACTCCACGATTATATATATGATAATACTCACCTGTAATAAGTGGCTGTTTTCTCATCTACATATTATACCAGATAGCACCTAAAGCGCTATCTGTACGAATTAAACCACAGAATAAAGTCCACTCTTGTTCTTTTTGAAAAATTTTGAATTAGCAAGATTGACCAAAATAGTGTTCTTTTTGAAATATCTTTCTTTGTTAACTTTAGAAACTATATCATCTTTTGAGAGTGGACCCTCCTTCTTCAATATCTCATTAATAACTTCACGGGCAATGCCTTTTTTGTAACCCCATTCAGAAAGAGCATACATACCTCGGCCAACTAGAACAAACCTAGGATCTTTAATGAGTTCGTTATGACAAGTAGCGTAATGGATTTTCTTATTAAAAGTTTTAGATATAGAATCTGCAACTTCTCTAAAATGTAAGGGTGTACCATGACGTCTCATAACCAAAAAAGCGTAATCTTTTACTCCACGAACACGAATATTTGGAGAACTTGTTTTACCCCATTCACCTAAAGGATTCTTGGCAACAGTTTTAGACATAGAAAGCCATCTGCGAGCTATTTCTTCATTTCGATATTGTTCTGATATATCTTTCATTTGTTCAAAAAACTTTTTTATCATTTCAGTTTCTGGTACAAGATCTTCATCTTTCAAAGTAGCATAGAGTTTTCGTAGAGCTTCATGCACTTTTTCAGCCATTTCATCATCTACGCTGTAACGAGTATGAAAATGATTATCCTCGTGATGTTTCTTGAAAGCATCACCTAACGTTAGAAAGAAATTAATATGATTTTGAGTAGCTTTATCTTTTGAAATATAAGGCAATAACTCATGTTCGGCAACGACTGATCCAAGATTTCGCATTAACTGCTTAAGTTCTTCGAAGGTTTCTTGTTCAGCCTTATATGCACTTGATTTTTTTATAAAATTTAAAGCAGTATCTTCTATTTGACGCACACGCTCTCTAGTGATGCCATATTTCTTACCGATTTCTTCTAAAGTCTTTCTCTCTCCATCAACATTCAAACCAAAGCGATTCATGATTACGTCCCCAGTACGCGTAGAAAGCTGTGAAATTATTTTCTTAGTAACTTTTTTTGGTTTAAAAGATATTGTTGACATTTTACTTATTTAAAATTTATTAACTTTTTAAAGTTGCACTATAATATTTTTTTCTATCAAGCTCTGTTAAATACTTCTTACGGAGTCTAACTGATTTTGGGGTTATTTCTAAATACTCATCTTCATTCATAACTTCCAAGCCTCGCTCTATATTTAGAGCAAAAACAGGATTCAAAGTTATGGCTTCATCTGTACCAGAAGCTCGCATGTTGGTAAGTTGTTTTCCTTTTGTGGGATTTACTGACATATCATCTCCCTTCAAAACATTACCAACAATCATTCCTTCATATACCTCTACTCCATGCCCTACATATAATATACCACGTTCTTGTAAATTTGCAAGTGAAAACGCTACAGCTTTACCCGAAACCATAGAAACCATAGAACCATACTCTCTTTTTTTTATTTCTCCCACATATTCTCGAAATCCTGTAACCCTAGAACTCATTATACCCTCTCCTTTTGTATCTATAATAAACTCTCCACGATAACCCAATAGTCCTCGTGTGGGTATATCAAAAATAATTCTAGCTATGCCTTCTTTTTCTACCATATCTTTCATTATTCCACGTCTTTTACCTATCTTTTCTATAACACTACCGCTTGATTCCATAGGTACATCTATGACTAATTCTTCATATGGCTCTGATTTAATTCCATTAACATCCTTAATAATAACTTCTGGTTGAGAAACCTGCATTTCAAATCCTTCTCGACGCATGTATTCTAAAAGAATAGCTATATGCAATTCTCCACGACCGTAAACCTTAAAAAAACTTGGACCCAACCTCTGTTCTCCATTACTCCCCTGATCTGGAGAGAAATCAACCTTAAGTCCAACATTCACCTCTAGCTCTTTTTCTAATCTTTCCTTAATCTGTCTTGAAGTAACAAACTTCCCTTCTTTGCCGGCAAATGGAGAATCATTTACTAAAAAGTTCAAAGATAAAGTAGGTTCATCAATAGCAATATGGGGTAATTGTTCTACACTCTCATCTTCACACAATGTCTCTCCTATATATATGTCTGGAATCCCAGCAATAAGCACAATATCACCAGAAATAGCAGAATCAACTTCTTTTCTAGCTATACCTTCAAAAGAAAACAATTTAGTGATTTTGGCTTTTCGTGTTTCCTTCTCTCCTTTAACAAAAATATTGCTAGCAGATGAAATCTTGCCAGAATAAATTCTAGCTACTGCCAGTCTTCCTAAGAAATTATCATAACCCAAATTGAAAACTTGAGCAGACATTTTTTCTCCTTGTGAGATTTTAACTGGTGGTACTTTTTCCAAAATTAAATCTAAAAGTGAAGAAAGATTTTCTGACTTATCACCTAAATGTTTAAAAGCTTTGCCTTCGCGACCAATAGCATAAATTGTTTCAAAATTTGCTTGTTCTTCATTTGCCCCTAATTCAAAAAATAATTCCAAAATCTCTTCGTGAACTCTATTTGGATCAGAAGCGGGTTTGTCTATCTTATTTATGACCACTATTGGCTTTAGTCCCAACTCTAAAGACTTCTTTAAAACGAATCTAGTCTGGGGCATAGGTCCCTCAACCGCATCCACAAGCAAAAGCACGCAATCAACTGCACGCAATACGCGTTCTACCTCAGAACCGAAATCAGCGTGACCGGGTGTGTCTACGATATTTATTTTAGTATCCTTATAATATATAGAGGTATTTTTCGCATAAATAGTAATACCACGCTCTTTTTCTAGAGCATTTGAATCCATTGACAATCCTTCATCTTGAAAACCACCATTTTGCTTCATTAAAGCATCGGTCAAAGTAGTTTTGCCGTGGTCAACGTGAGCTATTATTGCTATGTTTCTTATTTCCATAATAAAATTTATATTATAAACAAAAAAGCCCTAAGGCCTTTTAAAAACTAAGTTTATAATAACATACTTTATAGAAAAAGCAAAAAAACTCACACAGAAGCGATTACTTGGATTAGAGAGAAGATAATAAATAAAGGATTAGCCAACGATAAAGAATTTAAAACATTACTTAATGCCCTAGAAATAAATGCTCAAAGTATCGATGCCTATAAATAACTAATCTGCAACGGAAGATATCTTTGCAACACCAGAGCTTTGTTTTGTTTGTTTATATTGTCTAGTTGTTGACGAATTTGGATTTTCACTACTAATTGTCTGTGCTGACGCAGTATTTGTATAACTCATTGTGATTCCACCAGTCACCATTGCACCTGCAACGAGAAGACCTAATGCACTTTTACTAATTCTTTTATATGGTTTCATTTGTTTTAAATAATTTATTAGATAATTAATAATATTTACCATGGTGAGATAAAAATAAATTTCCTATCTCACTATCTAATACGAATAAAAAACAAATTCCTTTCAAAATAGACTACTCCCATTCATAAATCAAAGGAGTAACAAATACATTTGATGAAGATTCAAACATACCAGACATGCGCACTGTCGAATTCAGCTCCGGAATAAATGAATCATTATTCTTGGAAGTTGAAAGATGAATTTGCCAAATATGTCCACCAAAATCAGTAATAGAAAAATCACTATTATCTTTTATTGAATGAACAACACCACCCAACCTGCCAATATTAGGACGATCCCATGCATCCATTGAATCATATGTTGTAAAATTATACACAGGAATTTTATTCAATAACCCATGAGTCATTTCCCCAACTCCAATAATATTCAAAATAGACCCAAATATCACACTCAAAAGAACACTTCCAAAAACAATTTTATAAAATGAATATTTATATCCTTTTTGCGTGTGATCAACACCTATTTTTGCGATCATAATAAATAATACAAAAATAATTATCCACACAAAAGGTATGGCTAACAAAAAGTCATTGACATCGTGAGAAACTTCAAAAAGACCATGTTGATGATAATCAATGAAAAGGAAAAATATTGCTCCAACAGCAAGACTGCCGACAATTACTGATATGATTGCCAGTAACCAAAAAAATACTCTCAGCAAAACAAAACGCCATCGTGGAAGCGAGACAATTTTATTTTCATCAATTTGTTCCATTATTTTATTACAAAGCTCATTCATATATTTTTTATTCCCTTATTTTCTAATAAAATTTTTAACTCTTTTTTACCACGATTCAAAAGTGTTGCTACGGTACCTTCAGGTATTTTTAATATATCACTTATTTCGGTATAACTTTTATCTTCCAAAAAACGAAGCATTAAAACCTCTTTATATTTACTATCAAGCTGATTTAAAATACTATAAATAATATTTGAGTCATCTTTCTTTATAGCAAGCTCAACAAAATCTTCATCATCAGCTAATTGTGCAAAAAATACTTCAGAGTCTTCCATATTTAGACTTAATACGCTTGGCCTCGTATTTTTCTTTCTAAAGAATGATATTGTCTCATTGTGAGCAATACGATAAAGCCAAGAAGAAAATTTTAAACTTGGATCATAATCATTTAAATTCACAAATACTTTTATAAATATTTCTTGTAAAACATCTTTTACATCACTATCATCTTTACATCCTAGACGTCTCACATAGCGACTAATAGGCATTTCGTAACGTTTTACAATCTCTGAAAAAGCATGCTTGTCATGAAGCGTTGCCACAATAATCTCTTGATCTGTTTTTTCTATATCATCTTTCATTAAAAAAATCGAAACATTAAAATGTAACTAGATAAATTATAACATATCTAAAAAAGACAATCCTTATAGTGAAACACAATTTTAACAAACTAAATGGGGGTTAAGTTTGCTATTTAATCCAAACATTTTTTATATTTACAAATTCTTTTATTCCATAACTTGAAAGCTCCCGCCCATAACCTGAATGTTTTATACCTCCAAATGGAGCACGCACATCTGATTTGACTATGTCATTTACACATACATTTCCTGCTTCAATCAAGGGAATAATACGCTTAGCCTTTTTCATATCAGAAGTAAAAATAGATGCACCTAATCCATATTTAGTATCATTAGCAATTTTAATTGATTCTTCTTCGTGCTTAAAAGAAATAACAGAAAGAATTGGACCGAACACCTCTTCATCATATACTGGCATACCTTTTTTTACATTTGTAATAACTGTAGGTAAATAAAAATATCCCTTCCCTTCTTTTCGCTTACCACCATAAATAACTTTTGCACCAAGTACAACCGAATGTTCTACCTGTTTTTCAACTTCTAGTAAAATTTGCTCTGTCGCTAAAGGTCCAATATCTATATCTTTATTACTTGGATCACCCACCGATAATTTTGAAAATTCTTCAACAACAATCTTTAAAAAATCTTCTTTGATACTCTCTTCAACAATGAAACGTTTTGCAGCTATGCAACTCTGCCCAGTATTTCCTTGCAATCTAGCCAAAACAGCCATTTTTGCTGCCTCAACAATATTTGCGTCTGCAAAAACAATAAATGGATCACTTCCACCCAATTCAAGCACTACTTTTTTAATTTCTTCTCCAGACACTCGAACTACTTCACTACCAGTTTTTTCACTACCAGTCAAAGATACAGCCATAATTCTTGAATCACGAATTAAATTTTCAACACGAGATGAAGACAGTAAAAGATTTTGAAAAACACCTTCAGGAAAACCAACTGCGCGAAACGATTCTTCTACAGATTCTGCACACTGAGGAACATTAGACGCATGTTTTAAAACACAAACATTTCCCGCCATTATCGCTGGAATGGCATAACGATATACTTGCCAATAAGGAAAATTCCACGGCATTACACCAAGAATTATACCAAGCGGATCAAACCTTACATATTGTTCCTTTTTTTCTGTATGTAAAATTTCAATAGAAAGAATGGTTTCTGCATTATCTGCATAATAATCACAAAGAATTCCGCATTTTTCAATACCTAATGGACCAGATTTCATTGTCTTTCCCATTTCCATCATTTGTAATCTTGAAAATTCTTCTGCATGACTTTGTAAATAGTCTCCTAATTTGTGCACCAAAACAGAACGCTCTTGAAATGAAGTTTTCTTCCAAGACTGAAAAGCAAAAGAAGCTTTGGAAAGCTTTTTCTCCAATTCTTCATTTGAAATCTCATTAAAACTTTTTAAAATTTTTTCAGTTGTTGGATTTTTAGATTGAATTGCCATAGATAATTAATAATTGCTTCTTTTAAGCAAGAACACTACTAGTATTTTAAAACAAGATTCACTTTGTTGTGCGTCGAGAGGGATTCGAACCCCCGAAGCCCGAAGGCAACACGTTTACAGCGTGTCGTATTTGACCACTCTACCATCGACGCATTCACATAAAATAACACAAAAAAATATTTTTTGCATCTTTTTCAAAAGTAAAAATAAACTTTATTATTACATCTCTAAAAACCACTACTTCATCAACTTTTTAGTCTTTACTCCAACCACACCATCAGCCACAAGCCCATTAGCCTTCTGCCACTGTTTGATAATAGCAATAGTCTTTGGACCTAGTTTGCCATCTAAGGTTAATTTGATATTGAGAGTCTTATTCAAGAATCTCTGGAGTTCAGTGACTGCATTGCCACGGCTTCCTAGTTTGAGAGTAACGGTGCCTAAATTATAAGTCGAAGGTGTAATTGTTGTAATTGGTGTTGAAGATCCTGAGCCTGTCGAAGGATTGGCTGGTCTGACTGGAATAAATGGCAGAATAAATGGACGACCACCACTATTTCTTCTTGTTGTCACCATTGTTTCTGTCGTCGCGCAAGAATCTGTTAATTTTGTAATAGAGATAGAACTAGTTTCTGTGCCATCACCATTTCTGTATTTAACTGAATATATGTAAGAGGAGCCACAAGTGACTAAAGTATCTGTCCAAGAGTTAGTTTGAATCCAGTTTGAAGTTGATCCAGTATTTGTGTTTAAGAAAAAGTAGCCTGAAGAACCACTGGTATCATTGGGAAAGGAATCAACTGAAAGAACAGCGCTGGTTTTGTTTGAAGAAGAGAGAAGGTTGGTAGGATTGTTGACTAAAGTATATTTTGAAACTGTATTTGAATATGATGATTCATTAGAATCAGCGTCTTTAGCTTTAACTTTGTAAGTATATTGTGTATTGGTTGATAGACCAGTATCTATGTAAGTAGTTGATGTTTGATAAATGGAATCAGAAGCTCCTAGATTACCAGAAGTCTCAGCAAAGTGATATGGAGTATTGTCTAGACCAGAGTTAGTATCAATAGCTGTCTCCGCTAGAATGGTCAATTGTGAATTTGAATTGGCTGTGATGGAAGAGATGCCTACGTTGGTGGGAGCAGTGGAATCAATGTGAAGAGTATACGTGTTACTTGATTGAGTTACATTTCCGTTATTGTCTACAGCTTTAATGTACCAAGTGTATGTTCCGTCAGAAACAGTAGAGATGCCTAAAGAAGTCACGCTTGAAGAAATGTTGTCTTGATACAAACCTCCGTTAATGTAAAGCTGATATTTAGCTAGACCGGAACCTATATCAGATGAAGCTCCCCACGAGAATGTTGGTGCTGTGTTGGTGGTGCCAGATGTGTCTGATGGAGAAACAAGATCAAAGGCTGAAGGAGGAGTGACGTCTTCTTGCATATTAAAAGTGTGATCAGAATATCCTCCGTTGTATTCAAAAGAGAGAACTCCTGAACCGTTTGACTGACAGACAGCATTTAAGCAAGTTGTTCCGTTGATACCAGAGATAGTTGAAGCAGAAGCGCCAGTCACGGAGATTGTGTAATACTTGTTGGCATTTAAGTCGCCTATTGTGTGGTCAGTTATCATTCCTGATGTTTGAGCGTTCCCTTCTGTCCAAACTTTGTGAGAATTAGTCCATGTTATGCCTGTGACATCTAGATATGCTGGTCTTGTTGTTGTAGCGTCGTAAGCAGTGAAGTTTCCTCCTTGTGGAGCTATCTTTAATTTGGCTGATACGCTTGTGGTGGTTGATAAGTCACGGAACTTTCCGTCTGCGTAGATTCTGGCTCCCGCTCCGATGTCTATTGTGTCAGGAGTGGATAATTTGAGATCGTGCGGTGGCTGATATTCGTAGGCTCCCATGTCAGGAGTACCGTAGATAGGGTTACCGAGGAAGTCGGTGGTGGTGGAGGTCATGCCAGTGTAGGTGGTGCCGGAGTCGATGGCGGGAGAAAGAAAGGTTAAAGTAAAATCTCCATTAGTAGCATTAGTAAAGAGAGGATTAGTATTTGTGCTATTAGGTTCAGATCCACTCGTCACATGATAACTAAACCACGATCTTATTCCTCCTAAATTTTGAAAATTATTCGTATTGAGTGGATAATAAAGGTTATAGTCGACTGTATTGAATAAATATCCAGCATTAGAGCCATAGACCTCTACTGGATAACTTCCACCTCCAATATTATTTTTCAATGTCCATCCTGTTCCCGTGACAGTATTTACTGCACCAGATTGAAAATCATAGAATCCCGATCTTGCTGTGTTGATACCACCGGTACTTGTCCAGTTTCCTCCATTATTATATTCGATTGAGTTGTATACTCCTCCGCTAGATGTATTTCCATATCCAATTCCGCTTCCTCCATTATTATACGCAATACAATTATATAGATACATATTGTATGCATTATAATGGACCGCCCACCCACCATCATTTTGTTCAGAAACATCTGTATGGGTTTTAAAATACAATCCAGCATCATGTACCACGCTGTTTTTGTATGTTATATCGTGAACCGTTCCAGAGTTTTGGTCATCCATAAAGCCTAAATATTTAATATAAGCTACTATAACATTATTGTATGAAAGATTATGTACTCCACCAGCATTAATAACTCCATAAACATAATGACTTATATTAGCAACGTTAAATTCAATATTATAACTACCTGCTTCATTGCTCAAAGCAGTTCCTTTGTCAGAGCCTGTAAGACTTAAATTATTAAATATAATATTACTAGAACTACTTACTTTAATATCAGGTCCATTGACATCCGTATGACCAGACCCACTAAAATTAGTAATTGTGATTGCGCTTGAGTTCGTGATGTTAAGAGAATCAACGCTGTTTGTGCTAGTATTATTTAATAAATTAAGAGGACCTGTTACTCCTATAATATAAAAAGCCTCGTGGGAAGTAATGCCGGAGATATTAGTATTTTGTATTATACTGCCAGTACTTAATATTGATGTGCTGGCCATATATAACCCATATGTACCTCCACTTAAAGTTAACCCATTTATATTAAGAATACCTGTAACGCCACCCTTAAGTTCAAGACTTTTTGCGGAAGTAGAGCTTACGGTCAATCCAGAAACGCGATTGTTTATACCAATACTTTTTGCAAAATTGCAATTTGATATGGTTAAATTAGTAGTTAATGTTGCAAAATCATATTTTGATTATCTTTTATCAAAAACAGTTCTTGATGATTATTTTAAATTTATTCTTTCTCCGCTAATTACAAAATCAACTTCTTCTTCCGTTCCGGATTACTATTCGACCTTGGCGTTAATTTCAAATGCTTTGAATATTTCAATTGAAATCTGGAAAATCGAAGAAAATATTTTAATTCGTGAAATTGTTTTCAATCCGAGAAATCGAAGAAATTATTTATCACACAAGTACAAAAATACGTGGTCGGCAAGAAACAAATGGTAGAAAAGCAGCGCCTGTTCTTGAGGGCTCTCTTGCTGGGTTGGGAAAACCTCCAGGTGCACACAAGCAAGGAGGCCAACTTTCCAGC
>JBAWYA010000017.1:0-9600 GCA_037143815.1 bacterium
TTTGTAAATTTTGTCCTACCATAATGATTGAAAGCAATACAAGTTGTAAAAATGTCTGAGCTATCCATGAAATCGTGGTTGGTATGCCTCCTTCGAGGGCTTGAGGAAAACTAATTAAAGCAATAACTGCAAATACAATGGCACACCACATGGTACCCACCATTTTAGTTATAGAAAGTGCAATCTTGTCGAGCATTGTGAGACTTTCTCTGTGTTCTTTGTTTACATTTCTTGCCATATTGATATTTGTTTATTTTTGCAATTTAATTATAACATAATTTTTTTAAGAAAATAGTTCTTCACGAATTTCCATCCACATTTTACCTGTATGGTTTAATCCTTTGCCATCTTTTCCATCATCCCAGAATCCATCACCCGGGGGATAAGTCACAATATGTTTTATAATTTTTGAATCTTTTGTGTCTTTTAAAGCTTGACGTACGTCTTCGTGCTGTAATGCTTTTAATTTCATGAGTTTTTTCATCACTTTCAATTTATGGTTTTCGTTTTTAAATTCTGGAATTTGGAGGTGTTTATATTTAGTAGAAATCTCCCATGCTTTAACTGGACTGGGTGCATTTCTTATTTCTTCTATAACATTTTGATCTGTATAACGCGAGCATTGATATGCGTGTTCTACCGTCGGGTATAAAATTCTATCTATTTCAATTGCATGAGCAGTATATGGAGAAAAATATATGTAAAATATTTCTAGTGGAACGATTTGAGTCATTTTAATATTATAACATTTTTAGCTAGTTTTTTGGTACTTTGTTAAAGCTTATTTTTTTATTGAAAATAAAGGGCTATTAGAAATAAAATAAGACTTATTAAATGAAAAGTTATAAAAAATATGTTATTATTTTTTTATATGAATATAAAAATAGGTTGGTTTGGAATATTACAAATAATTTTTTTACTAGCCGTTGCTCTTTGTTTATGGTTAAGTTTTAATTTAATCGGTTACCAAGGTACTGAGCATGCTACAGGTGCTGGCATGCTTCTTTTTGTGTTTGGACTTCCCGTTGTGGCATTTTTAAGTTTAATAATATTAGTTAAATCAATATTTAGTTTAAAAATTCTTAACAAAATTGATTGGGTTATTTTTGTTTTGTCTATTATTTTTTTATTAATACCAGTTTTTTTATTGGGATATCAGTTAATAACGCGTATTGGTTAGAGGTTTGATACTTATCTAAGTAAAGTTTTATTGCAGTAAGAACAATTCTTATTATTTTTTCTTTGAGTCTAAAAGCAGTTGGGGATATCCTGTTTTGATTTGATTATTTTCAACATCTTTAATTCCTAGATTTTCTAAGAATTTAATGCAGGCTTTCTTGGCTTCTTTTGTGTTTTTAAAATTTCCTTTTGCTTCTGCTTCTATAAAATGGCCTAAACCTGTTATATAATCTAAGGCGACTTCCATATTTCCACACATCCAATATTCTCTTTGTTTTTCAACTGTGACAACTTTTTTAAAATCTAAAAATCCTAAGATTTTTTTAAATTCTTTAACATTAGAGATTTCTGTTTCATATTCTTCCGCATATCCTTGTCCGCCATCACTTTTTACTTTCATGGACTTGTCGTATTCAAAGACAATTTTGTCAGGATTGGTCCTTATTCTTAGCCATTCTGTAGGGTGTGGTTTTTGTGCAAAAAAGTCTCTTTGGTAGGGGATATAGTAGTCATCAATTTGTTTGATATTTTTTTTCAATTTTCCAATTGCTGAAACTTTTTTCTTAATTTCCTTAAAGTTGTCTATTTTTATTTTTACTTCAACTTCAATGTTCATAGATTTATTATACCAAAAATATAGATGGTCTCCCACAAGGAGAGAACCCTCTATGAAATGTATTGACCGAAAAAGTAACCAATACTCATGTACAAAAGAAAAAAATATAGTTATAGCAAGGTTCTTGTTATTTTATTAATAAAATGAGTTATAATACTTTTTAATGGACAAAGAACCATTTTTGCAACATAAAAAATCAGATCCCATGAAGACTTCACCAGTCCCTGAAAGATTGGATTTAGTTAAAACTGACAAAAAGTTAAAGTACCGCTACATGGATGTAGCTTCGGGGGCTCGGGAAGAGGTAGACTGGAATATATTTCAAGAAAAATTAAGTGGAGACAGGTATTTAGAAAAAGAGGTTACTTTTAAACCAAATCAACAAAATCCACAAGTAGAATATTTTATTTCTCTTCTTTCTAAAGGAATATTTCATTCCTCTGATTTTTTTAAGAAAGATGGAAAATATTTTTCTAAAGGAATGCCACTCTAAGAAATGGAGCCGACGCGGGAAGGTGAAATTGAAGCTGAGTTTTTCTTACTTGAATATTTATTTAATGATTGGGATAAAGAAATGTCTAATGGTAATGTTCGTATGAATGATGAAGGAAAGTTTGCTCATTATGATTACGCTGAAGGTTTTAGATCTCATAGACGGAGAGACTTTTCTTATAAAATGGATTTAAGCACGCAGATGTTACTTGAAGATCTTAATCGTGATCTTGATACAGTTACAAAATATGGTAAACCATGGGGGACAGAGAGAAAATCAAAAGATAAACCAGATATATTAAAACATCCTGAACATAGATCTTCGCCAGAGGTAGAGCTTGAAGTTATCAGAAAGTTTCAAGAATTATTAAGTCATATACAAGATATAGAGTTTTTTAATGCGATTATTAAGAAATCTGAACTAAATATAAACGATCAACGTTTTGATTTTTTGAAAAGTGAAGATTCCGAAGAACGAATATTAGAATTACAAAGAGTACTCATAGAAAGACTTGAGATACTTATTGATTTGATAAAAAAACGTAATCTTTACGCGAAGATTTAGATTCTAATTGATTTAGATACTTTTTGGCGGAGGGCAGAGGAGTCGAACCTCTAAGGGTTTTATCCCGATAGTTTTCAAGACTATTGCCATAACCATTAGGCGAGCCCTCCTTTTTTTGAATACCAATCTAATATACTCTTTTTTTATAATTTTTCAATTCTTTTATTCAACCAGCTCTTTTCTAGAAGATGTTTCTCATAATGACAATTTTTATTTGCTATATTGAAAATATAAAAAATTTCCAAAATTTGTCACAAAGTGCTAGTATTTCTATATGAAATTTCTTGGCATTGATTATGGGACAAAAAGGATCGGTGTGGCAGTTTCTGACGAAAATGGCAGTTTGGCTTTTCCAAAAGAAATTGTTTTAAATAATGCAAATGCCATGGATAGGCTCGGCAAAATTGTCGAGGAAAATAATATTGATGAATTTCTAATAGGGGAGTCGGTGGATTTCTCTGGTAAATTAAATGTGCTTTCGGCGCGAATTGAAGTTTTCATTTTGGAATTGCAAGATAGATTCAAATTGCCTGTTCATAAACAAAAAGAATTTTTGACATCAGTGGAGGCCAGAAGATCTAAAAATGGCAAGGTGGAAGCGAGTCCATCACAAGCACACAGCAAAGTGAAGCAGATAAAAAGTGGCAGAATAGATGCCAGCGCCGCCGCTCTTATCCTCCAGCGATATTTAGATAAAATAAATCAAAAAGTTAGTCGATAATTTTGTCTGTCTTGGTGATTGGAGCTTTGGATTTTGTGACTATTTCGTCAATGATTCCGTATTTTTTAGCTTCATCGGCATCCATAAAGAAATCTCTTTCTACATCTTTTTCCACCTGCGAGAGAGGCTTGCCTGTGTTTTTAGCTAAAAGTTTATTCAAATTGTCCCTTGTTTTTAAAATATGTTTTGCCGTGATTGCTATGTCTGTGGCTTGACCTTCCACTCCGCCGAGAGGTTGATGAATCATAATTTCTGCATTTGGTAAAATAAATCTTTTACCTTTTTTGCCAGATGACAAAATAATTGCAGCGCCTGATGCAGCGAGTCCTACGCAGAAAGTGGCAACGTCTGGACGGATGTGATTCATCGTGTCGACGATAGCCATAGTGCTAGTTACCGATCCGCCAGGGGAGTTGATGTAAAAATAAATGTCTTTTTTAGCATCTTCGGATTCAAGGAAAAGAAGTTGGGCTATGATGATATTCGCAGTATGGTCATCGATAGGTCCACCTAAAAATATGATACGCTCACGCAAAAGCCGTGAGTAAATATCATAAGCTCGTTCTCCAAACTGACTTTTTTCAATTACTGTTGGTATTAACATAGTTTTATATTATCACTAATTTTAATTTTTATAGGTATTGATATTTTTTTTATTACATGATATAGTATAAAAATAAAAGTTCTTTAAAAACCTTGTGGAATCGCCATAGCTTTTAGCGTATAAAATAAATTTTTGTAAATTAAAAGTTATGGCAAAACCAAATCGGGTTAGTCAAACTTATAAATAAGAATAACCAATGTTTAAAAATATTGCCCACAGCGGAGAATTAATTATTAGACCCTTCAGTCTGGGCCAAAAAAGAAACAGCTGTGCAAATGATCAAAAATCTTCGTCGCTGTGAGTACGTAGATCCTGGTGCGCTCGAGACAATGCCTATGCAGGGAGGATGTGAGGAGGGGGAACTGTATTTTTTTAAAATAAAAAAAATGTTCCCACCAAAAAATATGCAGAAGAGTTTGAGTGCCGTGGTTTGGTGCCTCACCCACGTGCTCAAATGCAGGTCAATGCTGACGATCCATTTTTAGCTGATAATTATCCGAATTGTGTCCAGTGGGAGAATGGTGACGGCAAGTTTTATTTTGCTGACTTCGACTGCTGGGATAACGAGCGTAAGGTGGTTGTCTACCATCACACCGGCGACTGGTACGTCTATTGGTGGTTCGCCGGCGTCCCCTGCAAGGTTTAAGTTCAAGACCTTTTGAACTTTTTGATCACTAGGGTAATTGTTAAACCCAAAAGTCCGTGTCGCTCTCATAGCACATGGGCTTTTTAATTTATATTAAAATTTTATTGATTTTCCAAGAACTGAAAAATCTTTTCATTCGTTAAAACATTTTCTACGTGCATTCTGGCTCTTTCTGGATCTGCTTCTTTATAACGCTCTAGAATAGCTGATATTTCTTTTACCACTTGTTGTTCATCGGCTACTATTTTTTCAGTTTTTGCTATGTCGTTTAAAATAAGAGCGAGTTTGGCTTTTTTCTCACCATCATTTCTGAATTCTTTTCTCAAATCACTACCTGTTTTATTTAAGTGTTTCAAATAGTCTTCAAATTTTAGTCCCATTTGAGTGATGTCGGACTCCATTTTGTATAAAATCTTATCCAATTCAATTTCAACTAAAAGTTCAGGCACTTCCATTTCTGAGCCTTCAATTATTTCTTCAATAATTTTGATTCTTGTTTTTTCTTTTTGGAGATTTTCTTTTTCTAGTTTTATATTTTCTTTCAATTTTTCTTTGAAATCAGCCATATCTTTAAAGGGCCCGAGAGCTCTCACGAATTCATCAGTGAATTCTGGCAATTCTGGATTTGTGGGTTGTTCGTCGTGTTTGTGTTCTTCGCCTTCTTTGTGTTCATGATGTTCATGAGCTCCTTCTTTCATTTGCACTTTTGGTGCACGAGATTTTCTGATATCCATTATGGTATCTTCTAAATCTTTGTCAGTGACAAGGATATTTTTCTCGGCGTCAGTGATTTTTGAAATTATTTTTTTAGCAATGCCTTTGTAGTCGGGGAGTTTGATTTTTGGTAATACTGCGGTTTTGATTTTAAATACTAAAGGATTTTTGCGAGCTAGTTTTATAATAGAGATTTCTGGTCGGCCGATGGCATGAATCTTTTCATCTTCAAGAATTTTAGGATAGTGTTCTGAAAGGGCGAGTTCCGCCATTTCTTCCAAAATATTCATTTCAGGAATGTTGGAAAGTAAAACACTTTCAGGTATTTTACCTTTTCTAAATCCATCCAAATTCACATTTTCACCGAGCTTTTTTAAAGCATCTTTGAAGTAACTTTCAAATTTCTCTATTCCTATTTCTCCCTCAATTTCTACTTCGCTTTTTGGTAAATTTTTAACTGTTATTTTCATGATTGATTTTTTATGTTAATTTATAGCAAGAAAGCCACTAAAAGTAATGCAACAATGTTCAAGATTTTTATCATTGGGTTGATAGCAGGGCCAGCTGTGTCTTTATAAGGGTCTCCGACAGTGTCTCCTGTAACTGCAGCTTTGTGCGCATCGCTTTTCTTTCCACCATGATTGCCTTGTTCAATATATTTCTTTGCATTGTCCCATGCTCCACCACCTGATGTCATTGAGATGGCTACAAAAAGTCCGGTAATTATAGAACCAACAAGAAGTCCTCCGAGAACTACCCAGCCTTGCTCTCTGAAAATTACAACTACCAATATTGGTGCGAGAACAGGTATAAGAGCTGGTAATATCATTTGTTTTATTGCTGCGCCTGTGATGATCGATACAGCTTTTGCGTAATCTGGTTTTGCTTTACCTTCCATAATTCCTTTTATTTCTCTGAATTGTCTTCGGATTTCTTCCACAACTTTTCCAGCAGTTTTTCCTACAGCTTCCATACATAGAGCGCCAAAATAGTAGGGGAGAAGTCCACCGATAAATAGACCGATGATGACGTATGGATTACTCAAATCAAAAGTTATATGTTTTCCAGCTTTTACTATTTCTTCAGTGTAAGAAGCAAAAAGTACAAGAGCAGCCAAACCAGCCGAACCAATAGCATAACCTTTTGTGACAGCCTTTGTGGTATTTCCGACAGCATCTAATGGATCGGTAACATTTCTCACAGATTCTGGTAAGTTTGCCATTTCCGCTATACCTCCAGCATTATCTGTAATAGGACCATAAGCATCTATTGCTACGATGATTCCTGTCATTGAAAGCATAGACATAGCGGCTACAGCTATTCCGTAAAGTCCACCATAGTGATAGCTGGTCAATATTCCCAATACAATTGTTATGAGAGGCCATGCAGTGGATTTCATTGAGATAGCTAAACCTTGAATTACATTTGTGCCGTGACCAGATACGCTAGCGAGGGCTATAGATTGCACAGGCTTGTATTTTGTAGAAGTGAAATATTCTGTGATGACTACGAGAGCTCCAGTAACAAAAAGGCCTACAAGAGAACAGATAAATAAATCCATTGTTGTGTATAAACCATTTCCAGACATTAATAATTTTGTGACAGGGTAAAAGAGGACAGCTGCTATAACACCAGAAGCGATAAGGCCTTTGTATAGAGCACCCATTATATTTTTAGACTTTCCAAGTTTTACAAACCATGTACCAATAATAGAAGCGAATATTGCCATTCCACCAATTACGAGAGGGTAAAGAATTGCATTTTCAAATTTAGCAAACAAGAGTGAACCTAAAAGCATTGTGGCGATTGATGTGACAGCATATGTTTCGAATAGGTCAGCGGCCATACCTGCGCAATCTCCGACATTGTCTCCAACATTGTCTGCAATAACTCCGGGATTTCTTGGATCATCTTCTGGAATGCCTGCTTCAAGTTTGCCTACGAGGTCTGCGCCGACATCAGCTGCTTTGGTGAAAATTCCCCCACCCAATCTTGCAAAAATAGAAATTAATGAAGCACCAAAACCTAGTCCGATGAGTGCATTAATGTTTGCTCCTAAAGATTTAATGATTACATAGAAAACGGTTACGCCAAGCAATGCGAGTCCTACTACTAAAAGTCCAGTGACAGTACCACCTTGAAATGCTAGAGACAATGCATTAGCTATTCCATTTCTTGCAGCTTCTGCTGTTCGTACATTTGCTCTGACGGATACATTCATACCTATATATCCAGCAAGAGCAGACAAAATGGCTCCAACTAAAAATCCTAAAGCCATTGTCCAGCCGAGCTTTGGTATAAAACCTATAATAAAAAATAGTATTACAGCAATAATGCCAATAGTTTTATATTGTTTATTCAAATAAGCTTTAGCGCCTTCTTGAATTGCTTTCGCAATTTCTTGCATACGAGCATTCCCTGCGCTCTTTTTTAATATTGAAGAAGCCAAGAACAAACCATAAGCTATAGCGATGACGGAACTAATAATTGCAAACAATAAAAATTGATTCATTTTTTTTATTCCCCGCTACGGCAGGGCAAGTTATTTAATAATAATTTTTAGCTAGGCAAGACCTAACATGTTAGGTCTTGCCTAGCTTTTATTTACCTTTTTCTTCTTCTGCTTCAGTAACCATTTTACCATCACCTTTGATATCTATTCTCCATCCTGTGAGTTTAGCTGCTAAACGCACATTTTGTCCACCCTTGCCGATGGCTAGAGAGAGTTGGTCATCGGCTACTTCTATTATAGCTTTATGATCTTTGGTGTCTACTTCTATAGAAATAACTTTTGCTGGAGATATAGAATTAGAAACAAAAACTTTTGGATCTTCCGACCAAGGAATAATGTCTATTTTCTCTCCTCCTAATTCTTGGGTAATAGTATTTACTCGAGTACCTTTTTGTCCTACGCATGATCCGACAGCATCTATATGTTCATCGTTTGAGAACACTGCTATTTTGGAACGAGCTCCAGGCTCTCGAGCGATGAATTTTATTTCAACAATACCATTTTGAATTTCTGGTGCTTCTACTGCAAAAAGTTTCTCTATAAATTTTGGATGTGTTCTTGAAAGGCGTAGATTGATACCTCTTGGTGTGTCTTCTACACTATATAGATAAGCACGTATGCGTTGTCCTCTTTGGAAGAATTCTCCGGGGATTTGTTCTTCTGCTGGTAATATACCAGTGGCACGATTGAAATCAATGTATACATTTCCTCTTTCAACTTTTTGTACTATTCCTCCTATTATTTCTCCTTCTTTGGTGCCATATTCATCAATGATGGATGTGCGTTCAGCCTCACGAATCTTTTGGATTATGACTTGCTTTGCAGTTTGAGCGGCAATACGGCCGTAATCATCTTTTGATTCTAATGGGAAAATTATTTCTTCATTTAGTTCTGCATTTTTTCTTATTTTTTTAGCATCTTCTAAAAGAATATGATGTTCTGCATTGAAATGCACTCTTTCATCGTCGGCATCTTTTAAAGAATACTCTCCGCCTGCAACCTCATCCCCCGCCTTCCCCTGAGAGGGGAAGGAGCTCCCTCTCCTTTCAGGAGAGGGTTGGGGTGAGGTATTCATTATTGCAATACTTTCGTCTACTACGATTTTCACTTGGTAAAAATCTGTTTTACCTGTTTCCATATCAAACTTAGCTCGGATGATTTGTCCTTTTTTGCCGTAATCTTTTTTGTAGGCGGCAGCCATAGCTTGTTCTATAGCATCTAATATTTTTTCTTTAGGAATTTTTCTTTCCTCTTCTAATTGTTGTAAAGCTGATTTGAATGTTTTTAAATCAAGCATATTATTTTGTACCAGATAGGGCTTTAGGCGCTATCTTTGGCGCCTAAAGCCCTATCTGGTTATTAAATTTTTCTAAAAAAATAAGCCCTGTTGCGACAGGACTCATACAGTAGAATAATATCATAAATGCAGTTTCTGTGCAAATTTTTTTTAGCTTGTATTTTCATATACACCATATACATATATATTTCTACCCCCCAAAAGTTATCCCCACCCTAGCTTTCTTTCCTGTTTGTTATATACTTATTTATATG
>JBAWYA010000018.1:0-9573 GCA_037143815.1 bacterium
AAAGTTGAGCCAAATGAATCAAAAGAAAATATTTTGGATTCAATTTATAAAAAGCTTTGTCGTCCAAATCTTATTCAACCCACATTTATCATAGATTATCCAGTTGCCTTCAATCCATTCGCAAAGAGAAAAGAAGATGATCTATCCATAATTGATCGTTTTCAACTTGTAATTTCTGGTATTGAATTAGTTAACGCTTTTTCTGAATTAAATAATCCAGTAGATCAAAAAGAACGTTATTTAGAACAAGACAAAAAGGGTAAAAAGGGAGAAGATGAAATTTCTCCCACTGATATGGCGTACTTGGAAGCTATGGAATATGGTATGCCGCCAAATGGTGGTATTGGCATAGGCATAGATAGATTGATTATGTTTTTATCTGGAGCAAAAAATATAAAAGAGGTTATTCTTTTTCCGACGTTAAAAAAAAGAATTTAAAATAAATAAACTCTCATAAACAGAAAAGCCCCGGAATCATATTGATTCTCGGGACCGCTTGGCGTTTTTAGGCGCCGATTAAAGAGCAAATTTTAATGTGCTCCCTCCACCTTATCGTGGACTAACGGTAATTCCCGCTGATCCAGGTGGAGGGAGACATTTAAACGAACGCCTTTAGACTTTACCATATTTTATTAAAATGTGTTAATTAAAAGTTATCCACAGTTTAGTGTTGGTGTTATTTTATATATGGAATATAATGATATATATATCAAGTGGGAAAAAGTGGGAAAAGTTTAAATAGTAATTTTTTAATAAATTTATGCTCATTGGCGAATACATACATACAATAGATGAAAAGAATAGAGTTTCGATGCCAGCAAAATTTCGCAAAGAGCTCGGAAAGAAAATTATTATTACACCAGGTCTGGGTAAATGTTTGTTTATTTTTACAAGTAAAGAATGGGAGAAAGTTTCAAAGAAACTTTCTGACTCAGATTCCGATTTGTCTTTTTTGAAAGCTGATCAAAGAAGTTTTAATAGATATATGTTTGGAAGGGCAGTAGAAGTGGAAATAGATTCGATTGGCAGAATATTGCTTCCTGATTTCTTGAAAGAAAAGATTAATTTGAAAAATTCTGCTGTGATGGTTGGAGTCAAAGATAGGGTAGAAGTTTGGAATGAGAGTGAGTGGTCGGAGCAAAAAGATATCGTGGAAAAGCAAGCCGAGGCATTGGCGGAAAAGCTTGGAAACGAAGAGAAATAGAATGAGTGTACACAAGACTGTTCTTTTAAATGAAGCTATAGAAGGTTTAAATTTGCCTATCTCGACGGCAGGTGGAAATTCTCAATTTTTAGTGATTGACTGCACTTTTGGTGGAGGAGGGCATAGCGCTGAAATCTGTAAAAGATACCCCGGTATAAAACTAATAGCTCTCGATCAAGACAAAAGTGTATTTTCCGCCCAAAGCGGATCCGCCTTGGGCGGAGAGAGATTTAAGAATTGTGATATTTCTTTTGTGAATGAAAATTTCAGAAATTTAGACAAGGTAAATGGAGAAAATGCTGATGGAATTATTTTTGATTTAGGTTTGAGTTCTGACCAGTTAGAAAATTCTCTTCGGGGATTTTCTTTTATGAGAAAAGAGCCTTTGCTCATGACCATGAAAGAAAATCCTGGAAGAGAAGACGTCACAGCATTGGATGTCGTAAATAATTGGGAAGAGGAAAGTTTAGCAGATATTATTTATGGATATGGCGAGGAAAAGCAGGCTCGTAGGATAGCCAAAGCCATAGTCGATTTTAGAAAGAAGCAAAAAATAGAAAGTACTTTCGATTTAGTAAAAATAATAGAGGATACAATTCCAGCAAAGTTCCGTAAAGGAAAAATACATTTTGCTACAAAGACTTTTCAAGCAATCAGAATAGCGGTGAATGATGAATTGGGTGCATTAAATGAAGGATTAGAGAAAGGTTTCAAATTATTAAAGACGGGTGGGAGGATGTCAGTGATTTCTTTTCATAGTTTAGAAGATAGGATAGTAAAAAGATTCTTTTCCACCAAAGGAGGATCCGCCTCGGGCGGAAAAGAATATAGGGTTGCAAATATAATTACAAAGAAACCAACAAGAGCAAGTGATAGTGAAATTAAAAATAATCCGAGAGCAAGAAGTGCAAAATTAAGAATATTAGAAAAAATATGAAACAAATGAGTTCAAAATTAAATATGTATATAAAAGGTGTTAGTGTTGTGAACAATAATATTGAAAAGCTCATTTTGAATATCATTTTTGGATCTTTTGGAATACTTGCTCTTATATATATTCTCCTTTTAGGAAATATGGTTAGAAATATTATTGAACGTCAAAGCTTCGAGGCACAGGCACGCTCTTTTTCTAATGAAGTTCGAACTTTAGAATCTACTTATCTATCTTTATCTAACAGTATTGATTTAAATCTTGCTCATTCTATGGGTTTTAAAGAAACAAAAGCAACATTTGTTACTCGTAAAACTTTAGGCTTTAATTCTTCCATTGATAATATAAAAGTAGCTCAAAATGACTTATAGTTTTATATCAAGATCTAGGATCATACTTTCTTGTTTGATTTTTTTTTCTTTAGTTTTAGTGACAAAACTTTTTTTAGTGCAAATCGTGCATGGTGACACTTATTCAGAATCTGCCGATCATCAATACGTCACGCCTTCTAGTAATATTTATGAGCGTGGAACTATTTTTTTTCAAAATAAAAGCAAAGATGGTCAAGATGGACAGCTCATCGCAGCTGCCACACAAGCTACTGGGTTCAAGGTGGCTATCGATCCTAGTAAAATCTCTGACAAAGAATTTGTTTATAAAGAATTATCAAAAATAACAACTATCAATCATGAGGATTTTATAACTAAAGCATCTAAAGCAAATGATCCTTATGAGGAAGTGGCAAGTCGTCTTTCAAAGACAGAAGCCGATGCTGTATCAGCTTTGAAAATTTCTGGCTTGAGTATTTTTAAAGAAAAATGGCGTTTATATCCCGGGAAAACTTTAGCTTCTCATATTTTAGGTCTGGTGGCATATAAAGATACAGAGCTTGGTGGACGTTATGGGCTTGAAAGGCAGTATGATACTGAGCTTGCTAGAAGTGGCGACAGTCCTTATGTGAATTTTTTTGCTGAAGTTTTTTCTAATATAAATAAAACTTTATTTGAACAAAAAGAAGAAGGTGGAGATATTGTGACCACTATTGAACCAGAAGTTCAGAATTTTTTGGAAAAGAAATTATCAGAGGTGAAAGATAAATATCAGGTGGATTCTGTCGGTGGAATAATAATGAATCCTATGGATGGTTCTATTTATGCTATGAGTGTTAAACCAGATTTTAATCCAAATAATTTTTCTCAGGAAAAAAGTAATTTAATTTTTTCTAATCCATTAGTTGAAAATGTTTTGGAATTCGGATCTGTGGTAAAACCTTTGGTGATGGCGGGAGCTTTGGATGCTGGAGTTGTTACTGCAAAGACTACATATAATGATACTGGATCTGTGATTGTTGAGAAAAAAGAAATATTTAATTTTGATAAAAAAGGTAGAGGTCCAAATACGACAATGCAAGAAGTTTTGAATCAATCTCTCAATACTGGTATGGTATATGTGGAGCAGAAATTGGGTAAAGAAAGGTTGCGTGATTATTTGCTTTCTTATGGAATAAAAGAAAAAACTGGAATTGATTTGCCAAATGAGACGAGCGGTTTGGTGAATAATTTAAATAGCCCTCGGGAAATTGAATATGCGAATGCTGCTTTTGGTCAAGGAATAGCTCTAACTCCAGTCGAACTCATACGAGCACTTGCTTCACTTTCAAATGGTGGCAATCTAGTTGTACCTCATATTGTAAAAGAAATAAGATATGCTGATGGAAGTTCAAAAGAAATATCATATCCGACTACTCGTGCCAAAATAACACAGCAAGCGGGGGAAGAGATAACACGAATGCTTGTGGAAGTTATGGATAAAGCGATAAAGGGAGGTTTAGCAAAATTAGATCATTTTAGCGTTGCCGTAAAAACAGGCACAGCGCAAGTTGCAGATAATATTAATGGAGGATATTATGCAGATAGGCATACGCATTCTTTTGTTGGTTATTTCCCAGCTTATGACCCAAAATTTATAGTTTTTCTGTATGCTGTGAATCCAAAAGGTGTGACTTATGCTGCGACGACTTGGACGGATCCATTTTTGGATATAACTAAATTTTTGTTAAATTATTATCAAGTTCAGCCAGATAGATAGAATTTATGAAAACAACTTTTAAAAAAATAATAACTTATATATTGAGAATAGAATCACAACTGGTTCTTTTGAAATATAAGCCAAAGATTATCGCTATCACTGGATCTGTGGGTAAGACTTCCACCAAAGACGCTATTTATGCAGTTCTTTCTGGTATTTCTCATGTTCGTAAAAGTGAAAAAAGTTATAATAGCGAAATAGGTTTACCTTTGACCATTTTAGGTATTCCAAATGGTTGGAACAATCCCATAACTTGGTGTAAAAATATTGTGAAAGGTTTGTGGCTTTTTGTAATGCCTCACAAATATCCAAAATGGCTTGTACTCGAAGTCGGTGTGAGTCATCCGGGTGATATGCGTCGCACTGCTTCTTGGCTCAAGACAGATGTAGTCATCATCACAGCGGTAGGCGAGACCCCAGCGCATATTGAATTTTTTAATTCACGCAAGAATCTTATAGAAGAAAAAAGTAAGCTTATAAAAACTTTGAAACAAGATGGACTTTTGATATTGAATGCTGACGATGAGGATGTCTTGCAAATGAAAACAAAGACGAAAAGCATTGTCGTCACTTATGGATTCAAAGAAGGTGCTGACGTTTTTGGTTCTCAAGATAGTATTTTCTATAATGATAAGGGTGAACCACAAGGGGTAATTTTCAGAGTTGACGAGGGTGGAGATAGTTTGCCTGTGGTTATTGAAAATGTATTTGGCAGGAATCATATGTATGCATCTTTGGCATCTCTCGCTTTAGTTTTTGGGTTAAAATTTAATATTATTAATGCTATTAGTGCTTTGAAGAATTATAATGTTCCACCAGGCCGTATGCGATTATTGCAAGGCATAAATGATTCTTTGATTATTGATGATACTTGGAATTCTTCTCCATTTGCTTGTCAGTTTGCACTTAAGACTTTAAAAGAAGTAAAAAATAGGACGAGAAAGATTGCTGTTTTGGGAGATATGTTGGAACTTGGTAAACATACGATTGAGGCTCATAAAAATATCGGAAAAATTGCAAAAGAAAATTGTGATGTGCTTGTCATTGTCGGTCCGAGGGCAAAAGTTATTAAAGAAGGTGCAATTGAAATGGGAATGAATGAAGAAAATATTTTTGAATTCCTTGATTCATATCAAACAGCAGATTTTATGAAAACTTTTGTAAAAAATGGAGATTTGACACTTGTAAAAGGTTCACAAGGTGTGCGTATGGAACGTGTTGTGGAAGCAATACTTTTAGATAAAGATAATAAAGATAAATTGCTAGTCCGTCAGGATGACGAATGGATAAAAAAGAAGTAGAAGCGGATTATTTTTTTTAAATTATATTTCTCCTATAAATTTTATAATCCAAGTCTCAATTTTATTTATTACTGGAGATAAATGCGGATATTTATCTACGTGTTTTTTTATTAATAGACGCACTTTTGGGAAGTAGAAAGATATAAGTATAAAACCAATAATCAAAAATAAGACTCCCTGTAAGACAGGCAAGACTAATCCAATTAATCCTAATATAATAAATGTAATTCCGGTAGCCAATATGAAAATTTTCTTTGCCTGTCTTCTCATATTTAGAGTTTAGCAGGATTTATAAATTAGTGCTACAATAATCCAATTATTAGTTTAAAATATTTTTTATGAATTACATATCATATATTGTTGTTTTTATTATACTTTTTCTTATTTTCTCTCTTAGAGTCGTCAAAGAGTACGAAAGAGGTGTTATTTTCTTTCTTGGTAAATGTAAAGGTATTCGTGGTCCGGGGCTTATTATTCTTATTCCAATTCTAGAGAAGATGACCCGAGTGCAACTTCGAACTATCACGATGGCTATTCCTTCTCAAAAGATTATTTCCAAAGATAATGTTTCCATAGATATTGCGGCAGTGGCTTATTATCATGTGGTTGATCCAGTAAAAGCTACGATAGCTATTGAAAATGTTTATGATGCAGTAAATCAAATAAGTCAGACGACAGTGAGAAATGTAGTCGGTCAATTTCAATTAGATCAATTGCTTTCACAAACTGGTGATATAAATTTGCAAATAAAAGATGTCATAGATGGTCATACTGAACCTTGGGGAGTTCAAGTCACCGCTGTTGAAATAAAAGATATCATTCTCCCTGACAATATGCAGAGAGCGATGGCAAAAGAAGCAGAGGCAGAACGAGAGAGAAGAGCAAAGATTGTCTCAGCTCAGGGAGAATTTCAGGCGGCCGTAAAACTTGGTGAGGCAGCAGATATAATTTCTGCACACCCTGTGGCTTTGCAACTTCGAACACTTCAAACAATGTCTGAAATTGCAACTGAAAAAAATTCAACAATTATTTTCCCAGCTCAATTTATGACGACTGTCAGTGAAGCTATCTCTATGATAAAAGGGGATATGAAGAAATAAAATAATTGTATTTTTCTCCAAGTTATTGATTAGAATGCGTGCTAAAAATTTGCGACCTCAAAGGTACACGTGAATTGGAACCTGATTTTTAGTCAAATAAAGGTTTTTTGATTTAATTAGTGCATAGTCACAATCTCAGCGTATAGATTGGGAGAATAAATTTTTACCAATTCTTTGTTTCCTCTCACAAATTCTAACTCTTCTTTCCAATGATTAGGAGATAATCTAAACTCTAAAAATCCTCTTAGGTCTTCTTTATCTAGCACTCTTTCAGCCTCTATTATTTTAGGTAATTCCATAAGTTCCTGTTTACTTTTATTATTAAACCAAGTAATTGCAGTTTCTGGATACCCATATAATTTACCTATCTTAAAATTATCAGATTTTTTTTCGGCCTCCCTAAATTCATTTAATATTTCCACACTTTTTGCAATTAAGACTTTAAAACCCCCGATAAATTTTCTTTCCTGAATTTCCTCAAAAACAGTTTCACTCTCAAATACCATACTGGATTCGTTGCACAAATCAATCGTAGGTTGTAGCGCTGTTTTACCTTTCTCTATTTCAATTTGAGCTTTATCACTTGTTGGATAAGCCATAAATCCGTAACCTATATCTGTAGCTTGTTTTTTGCCGAGAATTAAAAGCACTAAGGAAAGTTTATCTTGAAAATTAATTTTCAACTTCTCTATTTTTAAAATTTGCTTTTTTTGTTCGGGTGTAATGGATTGTGCTTCATGGGATTTACTTGGTGATTTTGATTCCATAGAGAAATTATATCATAAACAATCTAAAATTTGGTATGCTTCGCGTTCTAGAATCATTGCGATAACTTTTTTTCGATAACTTATGATTTGATAAAAGAAGTGAAAAAAGGTAGATTTTTTTGTATGAAGCTGTACATCAGTCATTAAATCGTAAACACGCCACCGAGTCGTGCTCCGCGATAACGATAGTGCTAGAGGGGCAAACTCGCGTTTAAGTATCTTAGGATACATCAGCGAAAGCCTGCCATTCAGGTCTGAAAAAATACCTTTGAGGTGTGGCATAAGCATGGGGGTCGGTCTAAAATAAAATTAGAACTGACTTCCTTTGTATTTTAAAATTAACTTCCGAAATGTTATTCTAATTATATGAGATTGGAACTCAGTTTTTTAATCTGAAAAAGAGTTTTTCAGCATTTTTGATATAATCAAATCAATTTATGAAAAAAATCGCAATAGTGGGGTGTCCAAGTTCAGGTAAGACTACAATGGCTACACAGCTAGGACGGATGTTAAATATTCCTATATATCACCTCGATAAAATTTTCTGGACAGATGATGGGCACCTCAAACAGGATCCATTTATTGCCAAGCAAGAAGAAATGATGCGCGGCGACTCGTGGATTATTGATGGCAACTTTATGAAGTCCAAGTCATATGAAATGAGATTGAATAACGCAGATACGATAATATTTTTCGCATTTCCAAAAGTCATTGTTTATTGGCGACTTTTAAAAAGAGGACTAAAGTATTTTAATAAATTTCGACCTGATATGGGCGGAAAACGAAGAAATCATCTTAATTGGGAGTTAATAAAATTTATTTGGAACTATCCGATAGATGAAGAATATAAAAAAGTATCAGAGTATATGCATAGCAAAAATGTAATTATATTACATAATCTAAAAGAGGAGAGGGAGTTTTTAAAAAATTTGTTAAACCTTATTTGAACGCTAACGCGTACATAGTTTATGTGAGCCACAATAATTTGCTTTTCGTCAAAAGCAAATTATCCAGCCCCGGTCTCGGCTTCCCGCAAGCTTGCGGGGCAGGCCTCCGACTTCACCGCAAACCTAAAAAAGCCCAGCAGTGGGCTTAATTTTAGTTGCGGTGACCCTACGCGGAATCGAACCGCGATTTAAGCCTTGAGAAGGCTCTGTCCTAACCGTTAGACGATAGGGCCATTTGAAAAATATAGCATTTTTGATGAAAAATTGAAAATTATTTTAAAATAGAAAAGGATTTTCTCTATTTTTTATTGTATAATAGAAATATGCAATAAAGAGAATCATACACATCAAGTAGGAAAATGTGAAGTTAAATTTGAGATTTTTTATTCTTTTGCCATAAATACAGGATATCTCACCCTTCGTATTTAAAGGTGGGGATACAGGAGGTTTATTAATTACTTTACTAAACTAATATGGAATATGAAAATGAAAACAGAATACATTCGACAAGCTCAATATCTTTGATATGTCAAAATTGCAAGAAAGATTTCACTATAGGAATTGAGGATTTTAATTTCTATGAGAAAATAAAAGTTTCACCGCCATCATGGTGTCCAGAATGTAGACAACAACGCCGTTATGCTTGGAGAAATGAAAGAGTTTTATATAGGAGAAATTGTGATCTTTGTGAGAAAAGTATGGTTACTATTTATTCTCCAAATAAACCATATAAAGTTTATTGCAATGAATGTTGGTGGGGTGATGGATGGGATCAGTCTTCTTTTGGACGAGATTTTGATTTTTCTAGACCATTTTTTGAACAATTTGCGCAGTTGCAACATGAAGTACCTCGTATGGCTCTTTTAAATAAAAATAGCGTAAATTCAGAATACACAAATCATTCTGGTGACAATAAAAACGTATATCTTTCTTCCGTTGTTTTTGATAGTGAAAATGTTATGTATAGCAATTGGATTATGAAATCTCGTGATTGCATGGATTGCAGTTGTATTTTAGAAAAAGGAGAACGTTTATACGAAACCATTGATTCTCGATCTTGTTATCAATGTCAATATAGTATTTTCTTAAAAGATAGTTCCAATTGTTTATATTGCTACGATTGTCATGGATGTAATCAATGTTTTATGTCTTCGAATTTGCGTAATAAAAGTT
The DNA here is from genome assembly GCA_037143815.1 of bacterium. GTDB lineage: Bacteria > Patescibacteriota > Minisyncoccia > Phycocordibacterales > UBA9973 > UBA9973. Next base: position 9,512 of record JBAWYA010000018.1, read on the forward strand.
ATGTATTTAAAAATCAACAATACACTAGAGAAATATATTTACAAAAAATAAAAGAGTATGAT
>JBAWYA010000019.1:0-9351 GCA_037143815.1 bacterium
GAATCCAATATAGATTTATTCAACTTACCTTCTAAAAACACAAAAGAGTTTATTGAGTCCCCAAAAAATTTCAATCTTTCTATAATGAAATCCCTATTTTCTTCATAGTCTAAAATACCAGAAAAAATTACAACAGATTTTTTAAAAAAAAGACCCGAGCCAGAATATAAACTTTCAATCTGAATTTGATTAAAATTATTTCTATTTATAAAAAGAGTCTCCAATGAGACTGGTATTGATTTCACAAATTTCTCATAAGAAATTAGTTTATTTTTAAAATCGTCACCAGTAAAAAGATAGATCATTTGAATTAAAGCTTAACTGATTTTTTGTACTCTAAATAATGTTCGCCATATTTAAGAGCGAGAACATCTTCTTGTTTATCTAAAAAAACTAACCTTGAAATAAGAAAAGAAATAAGTGTGGTTAAAACAACAAAAACAGCATTAGCTACAATCCCAAAACCAAGCATTAAGAAAAAAAGTCCCCAATGTGTCGGGCTCCTAGTGAGACGATAAGGTCCTTTAGAGAAAATTTCTTTACTTAAATTATCAATATCTAAATTCCGTGAAGTTTTTTGCGCCCAAATAATTAAAAAAGTGGAAAATATTAAAAAAACTATACCAATAGGCACCATAATAGAACTTGAAAAAATTTTAATTTTAAAAATAAAATCAAGACAAACACCGATTAAAAATAAAATAAAATACATAGTATAAGAGTGTGCCAAAATTTTGTGCACACGGTATTGTCTGGGTTGAAGTTGATTAATGCCTTTCATAACCACATTATACTACAAAACAGGCTATTTTACCTCTCCAAAATTATCTCCAGAACCAAAATGAACATCTAGGGGTATATCAGTTTTATAATGTAAATATGATCTTTCAAGCACATTTTGCATAGCATTTTTTATTATTTTTTGAGCTTCTTCTAAAACATTATCTTTTATTTCATAAACGAGTTCATCGTGAATTTGCAGAACCAGATGAGCCTTGTCGAGTAATCCAGATTTTTTCAAATCTTCCTCAGTATACCTGATAGCAAGCTTAATAATATCTGCTGTGGCAGTGCCTTGCACTGGCGCATTGGTCGCTGTACGTTCAGCCATATTTTTCAAAAATGGAATCCTAGAATTAATATTTGGAAAATATCTACGTCTACCAAACAAAGTTTCAGTATAAGAATTTTCTAATGCAAACTTTTTCACTTCTTCTAAATAATCTCGCACACCAGAAAATTGATTAAAATAATTATCATAAAACTTCTGCGCTTCTTCTCTAGTGCCTCCGAGATTTTTCCTCAAAGCTGAAACTCCCATACCATAAATAATTCCAAAATTTATTATTTTAGCTTTGCGACGCATTTCACTATCTACTTTGTCTATCGGCACATTAAAAACAAAAGATGCTACACCAGAATGAATATCTCTTCCATCACGAAATATCTGTGTCATTTTTTTATCACCAGAAAGGATGGCAGCCACTCGCAATTCAATCTGACTATAATCAAAAGCACAGAGTTTATAACCCTTATTTGCGATAAATCCACCACGAATTTTCTTACCAAGATCTGTTTTTATTGGCAAATTTTGCAAATTAGGATCTTGCGAAGAGAATCTGCCTGTTGTCGTGCCATTTTGTAAAAACTTTGCATGCAATCTGCCGTCTTCCCCCACCATTTTTGGAATTACATCAATATATGTAGAAAGTAATTTTTGCAATTCGCGATAAGATAAAATTTCTCCAATTATGGGATTCGCTTCTTCTAATTCCTCCAACACTGAAACTTTGGTGGAAAAAGATCCTGAAGCACTTTTCTTTTTACCAGGATTCATGCCCATTTTGCCAAAAAGTACTTCGCCCATTTGTTTTGGCGAATTAATATTGAATTCAATACCTGCCATCTCATATATCTTTTTGGTCAATTTATCTAATTCGGTATGATATAAAGAAGACAAATTTTCAAAATATTTTTTGTCTATCAAAATACCACAATCTTCCATCTCTTTAACTATGTGCATTATAGGTTTTTCTATTTCAAGAAATACTTTTTCCAAATTTTTCTCTTTGAGTTGTTTGAAGATAAAATCATAAGCAGTTTCGAATGAATCCGTATTCGCGAACAATAAAATATCGTTCAATTGAGGATTTGAAATATCTGAATTTATAAGCCAAAGAGTAATACTTGCTTCTTGTAATCTTAAAGGGGTAGGAGAATTCAGAGAATTTTCTGGTGGTCTGGCCGGAGCGAGGGGCCCCGGGGAACCGAGGACCCCAGAAAATTCTTCTAAATTCTCCTGCCCTACCTTATTCACTCCAAAACTTTCTTTCCCCAATTTTCCTCCAAAGAAACTTTTCAATCTTCCAAACAAACTTCTAAATTCAAATAAAACAAAAGCCTGTTCCACTTTTTTCAAATCTGCATTTTCCCAAAAAGTTTTCTTGGGTAAAACAAAATCAACAGGTGCATCAGTTCTGATCTGGGCTAAAATTTTTGAAAACAAAGCATCTTCTTTATTATTTTTTATAAGCTCAATCATCCTTTCACTTATGCCGGCTTTTCTAAAAGCTTCCTCTCCATCCTTGGTAAATATTTTTTTGTAAATTTCTTCAATCGTGCCAAAAACTGAAATCAAAATAGTCGCAGTTTTCTCTCCAATACCCTTGATGCCCTTTATATTATCCGAAGGATCACCACGCAATCCTTTATAATCAGGCAAGAGTTTTGGCTTAAATCCAAAACGATTTATAACCGCATCTTCATCATACAAAATAGTGTCATTAATACCCTTTTTTAAAGTATAAACCTGCACTTTTTTATCATCTATCAACTGCATCGTATCCATATCTCCCGAAGCAATAATTATATCTATTCCTTTACCCTTCATCTTTTCAACAATAGTTCCTATAACATCATCAGCTTCAAAACCAGGACTATCATATGCCGGGATATTGAAAGCTTCAAATATCAAACGAGAATTTTTTAATTGCGAAATCAATGAATCTTCTGCTTTTGCTCGTCCAGCTTTATAAGCATCATATGCTTCATGTCTAAATGTTTTTCCCGGCAAATCATAACAAGCCACAATATAATCTGGCTTTAAATCAGTAACAATTTTCATTAGCATACTTGAAAGACCGTATAGTGCGCCAGTCGGTTCACCCTTCGAAGATAAAAATTCTGGCAAGGCATGATAAGCACGATGTATAATTGCGTGAGAATCTAGTAAGACTAAAGTTTTATTATTTTTAGACATTATGTAAATTATAGCACTTACGCTATAATTATTTCCATGGCCTTTGATGAAGAAAAGCAAAATAAACAATTAGATGATTTACATAAACAAGAGGAAGAAGAATTGGTGGCCACATTGGCAGAATCAAAATACCACCTTCCTTATGTTGATCTATACCGTCTAGGTATAGACAATGAATCATTGAGAGCAATCTCGGAAGCAGATGCTAGAGAAATGAACGTCGCGCCATTTAAACTTTTTGGAAAGAATATTTTTATAGCTGTACGCACACCGACCGATGATCTTTTTCAAAGACTAAAAGATGATATGGAAAGACGCAGCCTAACTCCGGCTTTTTATATGGCTTCAGCTATGAGCTTGAATAAAGTCTGGGATAGGTATAAAGAAATTTCGATGGCAGAAAATTCTGAAGTAGGAGGTATAGCTATCTCTGGTGAAGTTTTAAGAAATACAACAAAAAGTATTGAGCATATTCAGGATATTGAAAAATTAATAACAGAAGCTTTAGAGGGAAATAAAATTCATAAAATTTCTCACTTACTAGAAATAATTCTAGCTGGCGCAATAGCCATCAAAGCTTCTGATATACACATAGAACCAGAAAAAGACAGAGGGCGTTTGCGATTACGCCTCGATGGTGTTCTACAAGATATAACTTTTTTTGGACTTGATATTTACCGTCTTCTTAATTCTCGAATTAAGCTACTTTCTGGAATGAAATTAACTTCAAAAATAGCACAAGATGGGCGTTTTAGTATTATGGAAGAGAAAGATGAAATAAGTATTCGTACTTCTCTAATACCAGGTACGTATGGTGAATCTATGGTAATGCGTATTCTAGATCCAAAATCTATTCAAGTAAAAATCGAAGACATCGGAATAGAGCCATATTTATTTTCAATAATAGAACAAAAAATTTCAAAACCTAATGGTTTGATTTTAGTTACTGGTCCAACTGGTTCTGGAAAAACGACAACTCTCTACGCATTTCTAAATAAAATCTATTCTCCAGAAATAAAAATAATAACCATCGAAGACCCAATAGAATATCATTTAACTGGTGTAACCCAGACCCAAACAAATGAAGAAAAAGGTTATACTTTTGCAGAAGGTTTAAGATCCGCACTTCGCCAAGATCCAGATGTTGTAATGGTAGGAGAAATTCGAGACCAAGAAACAGCAGAGACAGCAGTTCAATCAGCACTCACTGGTCATATAGTCTTTTCTACTTTACACACCAATAATGCTGCTGGAGTTATTCCGCGTCTTATCAATCTCGGAGTAAACCCAAAAATCCTAGTGTCAGCATTATCACTATCTATTGCTCAACGTCTCGTCCGTAAATTATGTCAATATTGTAAAAAAGAAAACACTCCGACATCAAATGAAATAGAAATTATAAAACTAGTCTTAGACACAATGAAAACGGAAGGAAAAGATCTTTCAAAATACAATATTAAAAATGAAAATGATTTTAAAATCTTCTCCCCTGTTGGTTGTGAAAAATGCAACCAAATAGGCTACAAAGGACGAATGGGAATTTTTGAAGCTATTAAAACTGACGAATCAATAGAAAAAATAATTCCAGAAAATCCAAGCGAACACGAAATAAAAAAAGTGGCTCATAACCAAGGAATACTTTCAATGCGGCAAGATGGAATTGTTAAAATACTAAATGGCACAACATCACTAGCTGAAGTCCAAAGCGTGGTGGATTTGCTTGAAGAATAACCCTAATTCATCTTCCCTTTAAATACACACTCTGCAGGGCCACGTAGAATAATTTCTCCTTCTTTATTTTCTGATAAATATAAATTATCACCAGGGAATTCTAATGTTATTTCATTCTGCGTTAGGCTCTGCGTTAGGTCTTGCCTAACGCAGTTTTTAAGAACCGCGTACACAGCACAAGCTCCAGTGCCACAGGCTAAAGTCTCTCCACATCCCCTTTCCCAAACTTTTACTCTAAAAAATGTTTCAGAAACTTTTTCCACAAACTCTACATTTATTTTATTTGGAAAATGAAAATCCTTCTCTATTCTAGGACCAGTTCGCGACACATCAACAGTAAAAATATTTTCTACAAAACCTACAGCATGCGGATTGCCTATAGACACAAAATCAAATTTAATACCTTCAAAGATTAATGGCTCATTTGGAAAATCTTTATGAGAAAATACCGGAGTTCCCATATTTACAGAAAAACTTTCATCTGTATTACAGATTATCTTTTTTACTCCTGCTCGTGTATCAATCAATAATTCTTTTAATTTAGATCTTGTTTGATCTAAGAAAAATTTAGCCGTACACCTAATACCATTTCCACACATCTCTGCCTGAGTTCCATCAGAATTATAATAATTCATAAAACAATATGCCTGTGGTGAGTCCATCGAACCTATCGAAGTGGCCGAATACATATTTACAGAAGATTCTAAAAGAATCAAACCATCTGCGCCTATACCTTTATGCCTATCACACAAAGAAATGATTTGCTCTTTAGATAAAACAGTTTTTCCATCAATATTATTTATTAATATAAAATCATTTCCAGCACCATGATATTTATAAAATTTTTTCATAATTATTTATTTATTAATTCATCAGATAATACTGTGAAGTAATCTTCTATATATGGAAACATCGTATCACAAGCCACCAATACAACATTTATTTCTTTATCTTTATTATGAAATCTTGACAGTTTTTTTTCTTTTTTAACTTCTTTGAGAACTTCCAAAATACCGGCTAATTGCATGCCAGTCGAAGGTCCTACAAAAATTCCTTCACGAATAAGTTTTAAACTCATTTCAAAAGCCGGTTTTTCAGCAACAGGAAGCTCTAGATTAGTCATTTCTTCCCACGGAAAATCTAATTTTTTTACAGCATCTTCCCCACGAGGTCCTGGAATTGAACTCCCACTCTTTATCGACATAGCTATCAAACATAAATCAGAAATTTTATTTCTTAAATAAGATCCGAGACCAACGACAGTGCCTCCAGTACCCAAACTCACACACAAAATGTTTATTTTGTCTCCCAATTGCTCCCATAGTTCCTTACCAATTATTTCACCTGAAGCCTTAGGACTATTTTTATTCACATACTGATTTAAATTCTTCCAACCAGATTGTTTACCCATTTGCATCGCATCCCAAATCCCGCCCACTTTACCATGGACATCAGGAGAGCGAGGTCCATCTGAAACAATCAAATCTACCCCTAAAAGTTTTAAAAGGTTTTGTTTATTTTTCGGTACATCTGGTGTGATGATCGCATGCATATTTGGTATTCCAAAATGACGTGACAAAATAGCGAGAGACATCACAGTATTACCAGAAGAATATTCCACCAGATTTTTTATTTTTTTTAATTCACTATCAGAAAGCGCGTTAAGCATATACCAAGCCGAAAGAGATTTGATATTAGTCAATGGCACATTGTGCGCAAGTTTTAAATAAATATGTACCTTGTCTTTCAAAAATGGATTCAAACGACTAGGAAGTTCTATTATCGGCGTAGAACCCATAGCTCCGGGAGTCAAATAATCAAATATTGCTTTTTCCCCTCTAAATATATTTTTTTTATTTTTTGAAATCATAATCTTAAAAAATCGTTTTAAAAAACAGAAGCCAGCGAACGAATGTGTTGCCGGCCTTTGTAAGAGTTAGATCAGGAACTCTCCTACCTGGTTCTGTCCGATTTACGTCGGACGCGTAGAGGCTTTTTGGGTTTCTTCTTTTTTTGATTCCCCTTTTGCCGTTTTGCCCGCTCGTAGTCAACAAACTGCAAATCGAGCTTTCGTGTTGGCAACATGTCATTGCAGCACATAATTTTATTCTGTTCCATATAAAATCTACCAATTACATCAGTTAAAGTTAAATTTTTTAACATTCACCTTAAGATTTTGACTTTTTGTAAAATCTGTTAGAATATCAAAAAGAATAAAAATATGATAAAAATACACCCAATCGTAAGAAATATAGTGTTAGGAGAAATGGAAGCCTTATTCGCTTTGACGAATGGCTATATGAATATGAGCAGTTACGCGCATCGCATAAAAGCCGCCGTAGAAACACAGACAAAAAAACAAGTTACTATCACAAGCTTGGTCGTTTCCCTCTCGCGTCTACGTAAAGAATTTAAAAAAGAACGTCCACTCATTCAAGAAGTTCACATAAAAAATATTACAACAAAATTACCATTGTCAGAAATGGTTTATGAAAACAATATAAAATTTTTAGAAAAATTTGAATCTTTACACAAAAAAATATCGGTCACTCGAGAAGACTTCTTTATTGCAACTATTGGTACGTATGAAGTAAATATAATAGCTTCATCAAATCTAGCCACAAAAATAATGGAGCATTTTGAAATAAGACCAAAAATTATAAATCATAACTTAACAGCAATTGGAATTTCTCTAGATCCAGAAGTTTTTAAAAAACCAAATATTTTCTTTTCCCTCCTATCAGCAACAGCTCGCGCTAGAATAAACATTGAGGAACTTATATCAACATCAACTGAATTAATTTTTGTAGTAGCAGAAAAAGATTTCAGCAAAACTGTGGCTTTATTTTCAGAACTACATAGAAAAGTGAACAATTAGTAATTAAAAAAGCATTAATCTCTAAACAATCCTTTTGAAGCTAGGCTCCAAGAGTAACAAATTATTAGAGGATGGCTCCAGTCACGCCCGAAAGCGAACCAAAACGTCCTATGCAAACTCGTATAACCAATGGCTGATTGCTTAGAGATTAATGCCTTCTTGTAGGATTAAAACCTCTAAAACTATTTTACTATAAAGAAACCAAAGCAAGTGCTATAATGTGTATAGCTATGTGTATACCGTGTTGATAAACCTACTATTCAGCCAATATAGCATATTATGAAACCAATGTCAAGTACTAATATTATGAAAAAGGTAGAAGAAAAAGAACAAATAAAAAATGAGGGAGGAGATGTCATCCTAGATCAAACCCTGCGCCCTACCCGCTGGGATGAATATATTGGCCAAAAACACATAAAAGATAATCTAAAAATTCTACTTCAAGCGGCTGAAGGACGTGGACATATTCCAGAACACATACTTTTTTATGGACCTCCCGGTTTAGGCAAAACCACCTTGGCACATTTGATTGCAAAAGAAACTGGTAGACAAATGAAAATAACTTCTGGACCAGCCATTGAAAAAGTTGGTGATTTAGCATCAATACTGACGAACCTTGCCCCTGGAGATATTCTTTTCATAGATGAAATCCATCGATTAAATAAAATGGTTGAGGAAATACTCTACCCTGCTATGGAATCTGGTGTTCTAGATATCATAATAGGTAAAGGCCCATCAGCTCGCACTATTCAGCTCGACCTTCCACCATTCACACTCATAGCAGCAACCACGCGAGTCGCCCTCATTTCTTCTCCATTACGTTCTAGATTTTCTGGCGGAACTTTTAGATTAGAATTTTATTCAAATGAAGAAATTGCAAAAATAATAGATAGATCGAGTAAGCTCCTCAATATCACATTGGCCCCCGAAGCTCTAGACGAAATTGCAAAAAGAAGTAGATTTACTCCACGCACTGCAAATTATTTCCTAAAAAGATGTCGTGACTTTGCGCAAGTAAATAAAAAGGGTGAAAAAGATAAAGAAAAAAGTCTAGATAAAAAAATAGTTATAGAAGCATTAAACATGCTCGCCATTGATGAAATAGGATTAAATTCTTCTGATAGAAAATTCTTGGAAATATTGATTGAAAAATTTAATGGTGGACCAGTCGGGCTCAAAACTATGGGAGCAGCAATGTCCGAAGAAGAAGCCACAGTGGAAGAAGTTATAGAACCATACTTAATACAGCTTGGACTACTAGAACGCACAGCTCGAGGCCGTATTGCTACCAAGAAAGCATATGAACATTTGGATTTCCCATTCTCCTCTTAAGGATTTCCCTTTTTTTCAGGGAAGGACCGAGGTGGGGTTTTTAAATTCACCTCACCCTAGCCCTCTCCTGTAAGGAGAGGGTGAATAAAAAAAAGTGGCATAATGGACATTTTCGGGTGATGAAACTGCTATACTAGCTTGTATTACAAAG
>JBAWYA010000020.1:0-9221 GCA_037143815.1 bacterium
TTTTGACATAAAAACAATTGGTTCTCATTATTTAGTCATCGGTCTTATAATAATAATGAGTGGACAATTATTCTTGATTAAAGATACAGCTAATATGATTTTATCTATTTCAGCTATTATTTTTGCTATAGGTTTAAATTATATTCTTTTTACAAATTTAAAAAAGGAATCAACTCAGAGAATTCACATCGAGAAGCTTTCCGCTGAATTACAAAATTCCAATACAAAACTCACCAACATTAATGACAGATTAATAGAGGCTATCAAAAATGAAACGAGAGCAAAAGAAAATGAAACACAACAACGTATAAAATTTGAAGAGCTAGCAAGTCGTTTCGAAAATGTTAACCATATTTTTGCCCACGACATCAAAAATGTTCTTGCAAAAAACAGAGATATGTTCGTGGAAATAATCATGGGGACTTTTGGAGAAACTTCAGAACAATTAAAAAACTTTCTAAGAAGATTGTCTATAGACACCACAAATTTAATTACATCCGTTACAAACATTCTTAGATCGGGTGATAATATGAAAGCAGATCCGAAACCTTTCAACATTAAAGAAGCTGTATTAGATGTTGTGGTGTCCACAAAAGACAAAGCCGATGAACGAAAAATAAAAATTGAAACAAATATTGATGAAAAAGAAGACTATATAGTAAATGCAGACCGTTCTCTCATAACTCAACACGTTCTTAAAAATTTAATTGAGAACGCTGTAAATTATAATGTGCCAAATGGAACCGTCACTATAAACCTATCAAAGAAAAATGCAGACACAATTCTCTTATCCATCAAAGACACGGGTTGGGGTATGACAGAAGAAGACAAAAAATCTCTCTTTAAAGCCGGTGGACACGGCCCTGATTCAATCAAGAGAAATGTTCACACTAGTGGCTTTGGACTTTTTATAGCAAGTCAAACTTTAAATCTTCATAATGGAAAAGTGTATGGAATTTCAGAAGGAAGAAATAAAGGATCTACGTTTTTTGTTGAATTGCCAGTAAAATTTTCTGGAATCAAAACTATCACAACTAAAGACCAAAAAAACCAGTTACCCGTCTAATTTTTGGACAAAATTTTACCCAATTTAGCCTATTTTTTAACAAGATCCTGTTGAGGGTATTTTATAAAAAAATTTTCTGTGTTTTAATGCTAAAAATAGGCTTTTCCACTTTACACTGAGTGGCTACTTTCGTGTATAATAAGCTCCGATGAATGTAAATAAAAAAAATTATTTTTCCACCAAAGGCCGATCCACTTCGAGTGGAAAATTTTTCTTAATTTTACTTTTTTGTCTACTCGTAAGACTCATTCCGTTCCGTGTGCCAAACATAGAACCAATCCTTGCCACGATGATGCCTACAAGTCGAGCTTATGGTGTACTTGCAGGTTTTTCTTTTGCTGTTTTAAGTATTTTATTTTACGACATACTAACTGGCACACTCGGAATACAAACATTTTTTACTACATTAGCTTATGGCGTACTCGGCTTGTGGGCTGGATATTATTTCAAGAAAAATACAGTAAATACTTCAGATTATGTACGTTTTGCAATAATTGGAACTTTGATTTTTGATGCCTTGACCGGACTTTCTGTCGGTCCAATATTTTTCCACCAATCATTCATGGAATCGCTGATAGGACAAATTCCATTCACAGCTTTACATCTACTCGGAAACATTACTTTCGCTTTAATTCTCTCCCCTGCCGTTTACAAATTCCTAATTAAAAAGAGAGAACAGAAAAATAAGGTCAACATTAATATTTTTAACCCTAAAACAATTTAGTTTATGAAAACAAAAACAACAGAGAGAGAAAGAATTTCAAAAAGTGATTTAGTAAAAATAAAATCCATCAGAAGAAGAACTGGAGAGGTTGTCTCTTTTGATTTAGAGAGAATCGTACGAGCAATTTTTAAAGCTTTTGAAGTTTCTAATGAAGGTGGAGAGGTAGAATCTCACATAGTTGCAAACAGTGTTTTCAAAAATCTCCTCAATTTGAGATCTGAGCTAATAAAAACAAATAAAACAGCAAAATTTTTACCGACGGTTGAACTCGTTCAAGATTTTGTTGAAAAAGAATTAATGACTCAAGGTTTTCCTGAAACGGCTAAAAAATATATCCTCTACCGAAGTAGACGTTCAGAACTCCGAGCAGCTTTCGGTCCAGTACCTGAAGCTGTACGCACAGCCGTCGAAGAATCCAGCAAATATTTTTCAAGTCCATATTCAGAATATATTTTCTATCAATTCTATTCTAGGTGGGTTCCAGAATTAGGCCGTCGTGAAACTTGGATAGAAACGATTGATCGTTATATGGCTTATATGAAAGAGAATCTAGGTGATAAACTTCAAGCAAAAGAGTATGCAGAAGTCCGACAAGCAATTCTAAATCAAGATATCTGCCCTTCTATGCGACTTCTATGGTCAGCAGGCAAAGCTTGCCGAAATTCTAATGTTTGGGCTTATAACTGCTCATATGTCGCTCCTACATGCCCTCAAGATTTGGGAGAAATAATGTATATCTCAATGTGTGGCGCTGGGCTTGGTTTTGCCGTCGAATGGGAAAATGTTCAGAAATTTCCACAAATAAAAAAACAAACTGGAGAAAAACCATCAGTTCACATAGTAGAAGACAATAAAGAAGGCTGGGCAGACGCTTTTGTTTTAGGTCTTACAGCTTGGTTTGATGGTAAAGATGTAAATTTTGATTACTCATCTATTCGTCCAGCAGGAGCAAGACTCGAGACGGCAGGTGGTAGAGCATCAGGCCCACAACCACTTATGGATTTGATGGAATTTGCTAGAAGAAAAATTTTGTCAAAACAAGGAAGACGTCTTTCAAATTTAGATATGCATGACGTTATATGCCAGATAGGAATGATTGTCGTAGCTGGTGGAGTCAGACGTAGCGCGCTCATTTCCCTCTCTGAGCTAGAAGACGCAGAAATGCGTGATGCAAAAAAGGGTCAATTTTATTTGACCGAAGGTCAACGTAGTATGGCAAACAATTCAGCTGTTTATACTGGCAAACCTTCAGCAGAAGAATTCTTGGATGAATGGACAGCTCTAGTAAAATCCAAATCAGGTGAAAGAGGAATTTTTAATCGAGGAGGATTAGAAAAACAACTACCAGCTCGCAGATGGGAAGCAATAAAAGACGAAAGACAAATCGGATTAAATCCATGCGGAGAAATTTATCTACGTTCTAAACAATTTTGTAATTTGACCAGTATTGTAATTCGCCCAAAAGATACAGTAGAAACATTAAAGAAAAAAATGGAACTAGCAACATTACTCGGAACCTACCAATCAACCTTGACCAACTTTGGCTACCTTTCAAAGAAATGGAAGGAAAATTGTGAAGCAGAGAGATTGCTCGGTGTCTCTCTGACTGGTTATTATGACAATACAATAATCCGAAATGATAAAGTATTAGAAACATTACGAAAAGATTCTATTGAAACAAATAAAAAATATGCGAAGCGTTTTGGAATCAATCCTTCCACAGCGATAACTTGTGTGAAACCGCACGGCAACTCTGGTCAGCTCTTGGGTGTAGGTTCTGGTATGCATCCTTGGTATGCTCCATACTTTATTCGTCGAGTACGCATTTCTCATACAGACACTTTACTCAAGATGGCTCGAGATCAAGGAGTACCTTGTTTGCCAGAAGTTGGTCAATCAGAAGCAACAGCGACTACTTTTGTCTTGGAATTTCCAGTCAAAGCACCAGCAGGAGCTATATTCAAAGATGAAGTTTCCGCTTTAGATTTAATGAAAGAATGGAAAAGACTAAAAGAGCACTTCGTTGAACACAACCCTTCAGCCACTATCTATGTCGGCCCAGATGAATGGTTGGCCGTAGGAAATTTTGTCTATGAAAATTGGGATTTTATCGGTGGAATGTCATTCCTTCCACGATCTGAACACGTATATCAATTAGCTCCTTATGAAGCTATCTCAAAAGAAGAATATGAAAAGCGTTCAAAATCTATCGGTAAAATTGATTTCTCAAAACTTTCTCAATACGAAATAGCAGACAATACTACTGGGGCAAAAGAATTCGCTTGTGTGTCTGGAGTCTGCGAAGTATAATTTACAAAAATTCCATATTTATTTGTTTACAAACAAATTTTGGTCTAGTATAATCAAGTCATGAAAAAAGAAGTCACAACAGGAGAACTATTGGAAGCCATCATAATTGGTTTTTCGAAGGTAGAAAATAGATTCAGCAAGATTGATAATCAATTTAAGAAGATTGATAATAGATTCACCAAGATTGAAAATACTATGGCAACCGATGTTGGACAAATTAGAACGGATTTAAAAAGCTTTAAATATGAAACTCATGAAAGATTTGATAAGTTGGAAGAACATCTAAAATAAAATGAAGCGAGTATTGACGCAATCATTACAGACTATCATCCTCACATTATTGCTCTAGAAGAAAAAGTTTTCGGTCATTCAACTTTAGCTGATAATTAGAATTATATTTGATTAGCATTTTATGTTATATACAAGAAAAGGAGACATGGGAACAACTAAAACTTTTAGTTGCGATCAAAGAATATCAAAAAGTTCAAACATCGCTGAAGCTTTGGGCTCTCTCGATGAAATAAATTCATTCCTCGGATTACTAAAAATCAAAGCTGGAAATATTTCTTTTATTTTACCAAAGCAAACACTTTCCCCTGCCCTTGTGACTGACCAAATTCAACAAAATCTTTTTATAGTTCAAGCTGAACTTGCTGGTGCAAAAAAAACTATCACAAAAGATAAAGTAAAAGAACTCGAACAAATTATAGATGGCATTGAGAAAACTCTTCCACCAATCAAAACATTCTTCGTGTCCGGTGGTGTAGAACTTGCAACCATTTCAGACATCGCCCGCACCATAGCGCGTAGAGCTGAAAGACGAGTTGTAGGAGTTGTTGATGAAGGAAAAGTCACTGTCGGAAAAGAGACTCTCGCTTATCTCAATCGTCTTTCAAGTATTCTCTATGCATTTGCTCGTATGTTTAATCATATAGTTAATATCAAAGAAGAGACTCCAAAATATAAATAGAAATTAAAAAAGCCAGCATTGTTTTAGTTTACTGGCTTTTTTGAGAGTTAATTAGTAACCCTCTAACTATTTTGCTTGAAAACGCCAAGCAATACGTGTTATTTTCCACATAATTCCTTCATTAGTTCGGCGACAGAACAAGTCCTGTCGACCCTATATGCATTAGAACCGACAGTATAAAGTGGAGATTCTGTCGAATCATAACCTGCCGAAGCCAGCAAGTTATTGCAGATGCAAAAGAATTTGTCACTATTTGGACTACCAGGCATTGCCTGGCAAACAGAAAGTTTCCCTTCTGGTCCTCGTTGGAGAACGTAGCCCCTGTTACATCTAGGTGGGCGCGTCTTTGTATACGCAGGTGAACCTTTTTTTATAATCCTGAAAGGAAGTCCACAAGGTGAAGCTGGAACCGATTCTGGAAAAGCAACGACAGTGATGTCATCCTTACCAGCATCAATTACTGCTTGTTTATACTCTGGAGTGGCGGAGCTCTCATGGGTCACCAAAAAGCGAGTCGCCATTTGAACCCCACTCGCCCCCATTGCCAAGAATCTTTCAATGTCCTGATTAGTATAGATTCCCCCAGCCACAATGACTGGAAAATCTCCATACCTGTGAGCAACATCAAGAACTGGTGGCAAAAGTTTCTCCAAAGCAAACTCCGGATCATCCACCTCTGATATCCTGAAACCGAGATGCCCTCCCGCAAGTGGCCCTTCTAGAACCACAGCGTCTGGTCGATAATATAACCGCCCCCAACGTTTTACAATTATCTCCAAAGCACGGGCTGAGGAGATGATAGGAATGAGCGCTGTATTTCCCGGTGGTTTAATGCCAGGAAGTCCAAGCGGAAGTCCTGCTCCACTGATTATTGCTCCCACTCCAGCGTCTATCGATGCTCTAATGGTGTCCTCGTAGTCGCCAACAAGTGCGCACATCACATTGATACCAATAGGGCAACCACCACTAAGGTCCTGCGCCCTTTCAAGCTCAATGCGTACAGCTGTGTACGTATCAACTGCTTTTCTATCCCGTAAAGAAACAATCGTTCGAAGGCCAGCACTCGAAATAATTCCGAGACCATCCTCCTTCGAGACCGCTCCTGCGAGTTCAGCAAGTGACACACCGACACCCATCCCACCTTGAAACAAGCAGTGTTCTAAGGTGAAACCTTTTATTGCCAAGTTTGGTATTTTCATAACATATAATTTTTTTCGACGAACCACAAATGTTTTTACTTTTCCCTTCAAGTATACCATCACAGACAAACTATAAATAATGAAGTAATTAAATTTGACACTATACCCCCAGTGGGTATATGCTTATGTTATGAAAAATACAAATAAAGATAAATTAATCAAGCGTTTAAATATTATTGAAGGCCAAGTGCGTGGATTAAAAGAAATGCTTGAAAGTGGCGTTTATTGCATTGATGTCATAACTCAAACATCAGCTATCAAACAAGCACTCTCTGGCGTAGAAGACGCCCTTATGGAAAATCATTTAAATACATGTGTCGTGCATCAAATGCAAAAAGGTAAAAAAAATATTGCTGTCGAAGAAATATTAAAAGTATACAGATTAAAACGTAAATAAAATATGAATATCTCTAAAACATATAAAATAAAAGGTATGCACTGCGCTTCTTGCGCCAGCATCATTGAAAGAACTATTAAAAAAATTGATGGAGTAGAAAGTATCGCAGTCAATAATGGCACAGAAAATGCAAAAATTTCTTTTGACGAAAATAAAACAAATCCAGAATTTTTTAATAAAAAATTAGAAACAATAGGCTATTCTCTTGTTATTAATGATAAAGCAAATTCTATAGACAAAAATAAAAAAGATAAATTTTCTGAAATAAATGATATGAAGTCTAAAGTTATTTCTGCAATCCCCCTTGCTATAATCAGTATTTTCGTGATGGGATGGGATATCCTATCGCAATTAAAAATTATTTCTGAAATGCCTTTAGTGTGGGAAGAATTATTTCATCACCTTTTGCCTATTATGGCTACTTACACATTATTTGTTGTGGGTAAACCATACCTTTTAGGTTTTTATCGTTTTCTTCGTTATGGCAAAGCCAACATGGACACACTCATCGGACTTGGTACAACAGTCGCTTTTGTTTACAGTTTCATAGTTAGCGCATTCGAAGAGACATTATTTAAATCTTTTCCTGGTGTTCTTCATACATATTTTGATGTTACAATTGTTGTCATTACTTTTATCGCTCTTGGAAAATATTTAGAAACTAAATCAAAATTAAAAACTGGTGATGCAATTGAAAAGCTCCTCAACCTACAGGCAAAAACTGCTCTAGTAATTCGTAATGGTAAAGAAACAGAAGTATCAATTAACGAAGTGAAACATGGCGACTTAATCATCGTAAAACCGGGAGCAAAAATTCCAGTAGATGGAATAATCACAGACGGAACATCATTTATTGATGAATCAATGATAACAGGAGAATCAATGCCAGTTCATAAAAAAAATGGAGACAATGTAATGGCTAGCACCATTAACACAACTGGTTCATTCACATTTAAAGCTACAAAAATCGGATCAGAAACACTATTCGCTCACATAGGAAAAATGGTTGAAGAAGCACAAGGTAGTAATGCCCCGATTCAAGCTCTGGGCGACAAGACCTCAAGCATTTTTGTACCTATTGTTTTAATAATTGCTTTTATTACCCTTGGTGTATGGTTATTTATCGGAATGATAGGCTCCATTCCATTTTCACAATCACTTTCATTCGGCCTTATGTCATTCGTCAGTGTGCTCGTTATCGCTTGCCCTTGCGCACTCGGACTTGCGACACCCACAGCAATAATAGTTGGAGTTGGAAAAGGTGCAAAAGAAGGAATTTTAATAAAAGATGCAGCCACACTCGAGAAACTTCACAAAGTAGACACAATCATTGTTGACAAAACTGGCACTATAACAATAGGTAAACCAACTCTCGTCGATATAAAAAATTTTTCAAATTTGAAAAATGAAGAATTCATTTTAATTATTGCTTCACTTGAAAAAAAGTCTGAGCATCCAATTGCTTATGCAATAACAAATTACGCTCAAGACCCCGAAGGAAAAAATATTCAACTAAAAGATGTTTTTAATTTTGAAAACATCGAGGGAAAAGGAATAAAGGGTTCAATAGATAATTCAGAATATTTTGTTGGAAATGTAAAACTCGTAAAAGATTTAGGGCTTGATTTTGATAGTTCAAAACTAGAACAATATACGATACAAGGTAAAACTCCTGTAATTCTGGCAAATAAAGACAAAGTTCTTGGTTTTGTAATGGTCGCAGATGAAATAAAAATTGAATCAAAAAAAGCTATAGCTGATCTACATAAATTAGGAATTAAAGTAATCATGCTTACTGGAGACGATGAAAAGGCGGCAAAATATATGGCTTCTCTAGCTGGAATCGATGACGTCATTGCTCATATATTACCATCAGATAAACTTGAAAAAATAAAAGAACTTCAATCACAAGGAAAAATCGTAGCAATGGTGGGTGATGGTGTAAATGACGCCCCAGCACTCGCTCAAGCCGATGTAGGTATTGCAATGGGCACAGGCACCGATGTGGCTATCGAATCCGCAGGAATAACATTGCTCGGTGGAGACATCTCAAAACTTGTAAAAGCAGTCAGACTTTCAAAAATAACAATGCGAGGCATCAAACAAAATTTGTTTTGGGCTTTCTTTTATAATATTGTAGGTATACCACTTGCAGCAGGATTGTTTTATCCATTTTTTGGGCTACTTCTCTCCCCTGTTTTTGCAGGTCTTGCAATGGCACTTTCAAGCGTATCGGTCGTGTCAAACTCATTAAGAATTAAAAGTAAAAAATTATAAATTACAAACTTAACATCAAATAAATTTATGAAAAAATATACATTTCATGTTTCAGGTACACATTGTGCTTCATGTAAAATATTAATTGAGGATATTTTACATGAACAAGATTTTATCAAAAATTCACAAGTGAATTTAAAAAAGGAAACAGTTGAAATCGAAACAGAAAGCGACAAAAATCCAGAAGAACTAGCCAAAATACTCACAGATAAAATAAAAAAAAATGGCTACACTCTTTCAGCAACAAAAACAGAAAAATCAATCCTATCTACACAAAC
>JBAWYA010000021.1:0-9203 GCA_037143815.1 bacterium
TAAATCGCAAAGGCTTCCATTCAATATCAAAATCTTTAATCTCTGTATATTTTTTAATCAAATCATAAAAAGTAATAACTTCAAAAGGTTTGCTGAAATCAAGAGAAACAGAATCAATAATTGCTTGATCTCCTCCAAAAACCTCTTTTACAAGATATTTAAATAATTTTTCAATAAAATCTCTTTGGGTTTTAGCATCTCCATATACTTCTTGTGATTCAAGCATTGTAAACTCTGGATTATGCGTGGTGTCAATTCCTTCATTTCGAAATTTACGTCCAATTTCATAAACTTTTGTAAAACCACCAACCAAAAGCATTTTCAAATAAAGCTCTTGAGCAATAGTTAAATAAAAATCCGTATCTAGAGTATTGTGATGTGTAATGAAAGGTTTTGCAGTGGCACCACCAGCAACAGTTTGCAATCTAGGAGTTTCTACTTCTATATAACCATCATCATTATAAAATTTTCGCACGAGACTAACGACTCTTGAACGCAAAAGAAGTCTTTTTTTTGCTTCTTCATTCATTAAAGTATCCAAATATCGTTTTCGAAATCTTTCCTCTACATCTTGCAAGCCATGCCATTTTTCAGGAAGTGGTCTTAAACTTTTTGAGAGCATAACCCAATCTTTGGCTTCAATGGTTTTCTCTCCCCTTTTTGTAGTAAAAAAGATACCTTGAATTTCTATAAAATCCCCTATGTCTACGACTTCACTGAAAAATTTCAATTTATCTTCGCCGAGAACATCCTTTTTCAATAAACCCTGAAAAGTCCCCGTCCCATCATCTAATGTCAAAAAAACGATAGCGCCTTGGCCACGAATAGACATGATTCTTCCGGCAATCCATTTCATTTCTTTATTTTTTTCTAAATTGGAAAAATTTTCTATTGCATCTTTTAGAGAAATTTCTCTATTTGATTTTATGGGATACGGATTTACACCCTTGTTTTTCAAGAGTTCAAGTTTCTTTATTCTAGTATCCCTAATTTCATCAATTGAAGACATTTTAAAAATTTTCTAATCTAGAAAAACAATAAAAACTAATTAGGAAACTTCCAGAATTTTATAATTAACCATCCCATTTGGGGTTTTGAATGAAATCTCTTCACCCTTCTTTTTACCATAAAGCGCCTCGCCAAAAGGAGATTTGTTGGATATTTTTCCTTTTGCCATATCAGCTTCCTCAGATCCAACTATAATATATTTCTTCTCTTCTTTTGCACCTGATTTTTGAACAACGACACTAGAACCAACTTCAATCACATCTCCCTTGTTGTGAGAAATTGTTTGAGAAGATTGTAAAATCTGTTCTATTTTTAAAATACGTTCTTCTAGTCTACCTTGATCTTCACGTATTTGATGATACTCTGCATTTTCTGACAAATCACCAAGCGACTTTGCATATTCCAAAGCAGCTAAAACTTCTTTTCTTTTTGATCCTTTCAAATTCACCAATTCAGCTAAAAGTTCTTTTCTTTTTTCTTCAGTTATATAATTTCCTGTCTGTTGCATATTTTTAATCTTATCTTTTTTTGCCAAAAAGTCAACAAACCCCGGCGAACGTCAGTTCGCCGGGGTTCAATTATCAACATGCCCAACTTGGGCTGTACACAACAATCTTTGTTCTATCTCCCAAGTAATAGGACACCTGCCCTGATTCCGAAGGATATCTAGAATCAACACGCCACCCAAAAACCACCCCGCTATCAGTATTGTGAGAACCCAGACAATTGATACTGGGTTGGGGGGATATTTTTTTTGTTACTATTTCTTTTTCCAATTTTGCCATAACACCTTAATTTGCCAACAGAGCAACAATAACTAAACCCACGAGCTACACACAACGTATAGTTCTGTTTAGTTACTGTATCAAAATTTATACTAAACCTTTAGAGAGTTTTGTCAATACCAGCAACAAACTCATTTAACCAATAATAAGTTTACAAAAAATTATTTATATGATAGTCTACAACATATGGCAAAAGTTGTAATAGAAGTAAAGAAAAACCCAAACGAAAATAATTCGAGCATTTTGCGTCGCTTTTCTCGCAGAATTCAAGAATCTGGAATAATCCGCAAAGTAAAAGGCGGTCGTTATAATGTCCGAAAAGAATCAAAACTTAAAGTTAAAAAAAGCGCCCTAAAGAGAATGGCTCGCAGAAAAGAAATAGAGCATCTAAAGAAACTCGGCAAAATGGTAACTAAGTAAAATTATGGAGAAAGACTTTTCCATAATAAACAAAACAAAAGGCAAACTTCCAAGTTTGTCTTTTGTTGATGCAAAAAACAAAATTTTAGGAGAAGAATATTCCTTATCTATTGCTTTTGTGGATGAAGAAAAATCCCAAGAACTAAATAAAAAATACAGAAATAAAAATAAACCTACAAACATATTATCCTTTTCTCTACGTAAAGATGAAGGCGAAATCGTACTATGTCCAAATGTAATAAAAAGAGAGGCTAAAAGTTTTGAAAAAACTTTTAGCCAATTCCTAAAGCTCCTAATTGTGCATGGAATGCTTCACCTAAAAGGCATAGATCATGGGGATAAAATGGAAAACGCAGAAAAAAAATACTTGTCTGAAATTAAATTTTAGTAATACACAAAAAAGCCTTACCACTATACTAATTACGTGTTATACTGGTAATATTAGTAAGTAAAATTTTTGCACCATATTTTTTAATGATCAGAAATATTTCTATTGGAATAGACATAGGATCAGGAATGACGAGAGTCATAGTTGGAGAATTTTTTAAAGGAGAAAAAAATCCTAAAATTATCGGTGTGGGTGAAAGTGAAACCCTCGGTGTAAAACACGGATACATCATCGACCCTTCTAAAACATCAATCTCAGTCAAAAATGCTGTCATGATGGCTGAGAAATCTTCTGGTGTAAAAATTAAAAAGGCATTCGTTTCAGTTGGCGGTATAAGCCTACGAGGAGAATCAGGTTCTGGTTCTGCAATAGTTTCCAAAGCAGACGGTGAAGTAACTAGCCTAGATATAAATAAAGCATTACAAGATTGTGAAGATAATTTAAATTTAGTTAACAAAAAAATCATACAAGTATTTCATATTTCTTCTCGACTTGATGGCAGAGAAGTATTAGGCCGGCTAGAGGGTATGCACGGAACAAAGCTTGAAGTAAAAAGCTTTTTCTTAACTTATTCCATACAACATATGGAAGATTTGGTAGAAGTAATAGCTCAAGCAGGAGTGGAAACAATAGACGTCATCGCTTCCCCCATAGCCTTGAGCCAAATTGCATTATCTGAAAGACAAAAAATCGTAGGTGTGGCTCTAGTAAATATAGGACAAGAGACGACTTCAATTTCTGTTTTTGAAAATGGTTTACCAATATTAGTTTATACTTTTTCTATAGGTGGAGTAGACATCACAAATGACATAGCACTGGGATTCAAAATACCACTTGAAAAAGCAGAATCATTCAAGCAAGGAAACATAGAAGAAAATTTTTCAAAAAAGAAATTAGACGAAATTATTGAAGCACGCTTATCAGATATTTTTGAATTAATAGAAAATCATTTAAAAAAAGTAAAACGAAATGGGCTCTTGCCAGCAGGTATAGTGTTTGTCGGTGGAGGATCAAATATTTCCGAACTTCCCGAACTTTCAAAATCAATACTCAAACTTCCAGCAAGTCTAGGGACAACAGAAATTTTTGGAAATCTAAAAACCAAACTTCGTGACTCATCATGGTTTACCGCATTAGGCTTGGTAGTATCTGGTAGAGACAATAATGGCTATTCTGAAGGTTCATTCAAAAATTTATTTAAAGACGTAAAAAACACAATAAAATCAAGCATTAAACAACTAATGCCATAGACCAAATGAAAGAAGGATTTCCAAATTTTTTTAAAATTTGCTTTTTTCTGCTTCGGTGATAGTATGTTTTTATACAAGTAAAATTATTAATAAACTCAAGCTTCCCCACTATAGTGGGATAAGCGATAGAAAAAGAAAAATTATGCCAAAAGTAAACCAAGAAATAGAAAGTTTTGCTCGCATTATGGTTATAGGAGTCGGAGGTTCAGGAAAGAATGCAGTCAATCACATGATCAACTCTAAAGTAAAGGGCGTATCCTTTATCTGTATGAATACCGACACGCAAGACTTGCATCACTCTCTTGCCGAGAAAAAAATTCACATCGGAAAAAATCTCACAAAAGGTCTAGGTGCTGGTATGGATCCAGAAATTGGAAGAAAAGCTGCTGAAGAAACAAAATCTGAGATTCAGGATGTCATCAAAGGAGCAGACATGATATTTATCGCATGCGGAATGGGTGGAGGCACGGGCACAGGCGCAGCGCCTATCGTCGCCAAAGCAGCTCGAGAACAAGGCATACTCACTGTCGCTGTCACAACTAAACCTTTCTTCTTTGAAGGTAATCATAGAATGAAAATTGCAGAAAAAGGAATAGAAGAATTGTCAAAAGAAGTTGATGCTATCATAGTCATCCCAAACGATAAATTGCTCCAATTAGCTGATAAAAATACTAATTTTAGAGATGCTTTCGTGAATTGCGATAACGTATTGCGTCAAGCAGTAGAAGGGATTTCTGACCTCATCACCACTCCTGGTATAATCAATGTTGACTTCGCAGATATTAAAGCCGTCATGAAAGATGCTGGTAGTGCTCTTATGGGCATAGGTACTTCATCTGGCGACAAACGAGCCGAAAAAGCTGCCTTGGCTGCAATCAATTCCCCACTTCTAGAAATATCTATTCATGGAGCAAAAGGAGTCCTCTTTGCTATTTCTGGTGGAGATGATTTAACTATTCATGAAATACAAGAAGCTGCGAAAATAATTACAGAATCAATAGATAAAGATGCAAAAGTAATCTTCGGTACAATTCGTGATGAAAAATTAAAAAAAGGAGAATTGAAAGTTACAGTTATCGCTACGAACTTCCCTGCTGATATGCCACGCAAAAATTTGTTTAGTGGAACAGGATCAGTAGTAGGCGGTCAGACATTACTCAAAGATGACAATGTAATTTTAGCTAAAAAAGAAATAAGTAGTAGTATAAATGCTGTCAAAGGAATAAATACTACAAGTACAATAAATACCATGACTCCAAATAGCAGTATCAATAATAATGATTTTATAAAAAAGATAGATAATATAAATAAAAAACCAGCAGAGCCCATAAAAGACATAATAATAGAAGATGATACAGATGACTGGAGCGCTGTTCCAGCATTCTTGAGAAGGAAGAAATAGAGGAAAAATTAAATTAGTGTATAATGTACGAATGATATACGATTTAATAATAATTGGAGGCGGACCAGCGGGCACAGCAGCAGCTGTTTATGCTTCTCGCAAAAGATTAAAAACACTTTTTATTACTGCTGAATGGGGCGGTCAATCTATCGTATCTGAAAAGATTTACAATTGGATCGGCTCAACTTCCATTTCTGGAAGTGATCTCGCGGAAAATTTTAAAAAACATGTTTTAGCTAATTCTATAAGCAAAGAAAATAAAAATTCTACTTTAGAAATAAAAGAGGGGCAAAAAGTTGTTTCTTTAACAAGAACGGTTCTTAAAGAAGTTTCCCCAGGAACAGTTCTTGAAAACATTTTTTTAATAAAAACTGAATCAAATGAAGAATTTTCAACAAAAACAATTTTAATAGCAAGTGGTAGTGGAAGAAGAAAACTCGTTGCAAAAAATGCAGACAAATTGGAACATAAAGGGCTCACCTACTGTGCTACTTGTGATGGGCCTCTTTTTGAAGGGCTCGATGTTGTAGTCGTCGGTGGAGGTAATGCTGCTTTTGAAAGCGCTTCACAATTACTAGCCTATTGTAAATCTGTGACTATTCTCCACCATAGTGAATCTTTCCGTGCAGACGAAATAACAGTTGAAAAAGTTTTAAAAAATCTAAAAGTAAAAGCCATTAAAAATGTAGATATCTTGGAAGTGAAAGGTAAAAAGTTTGTAGAAGGAATAGTTTATAAAGATAAAAATACTGGAAAAGAAATAGAATTAAAAACTTCAGGTATATTTGTGGAAATTGGCCAAATCCCAAATACTGAATTCGCAAAAGATTTGGTTCCATTAGACAAAATAGGAAAAGTAAAAATTGACGCATGGACACAAAAAACCGAAGTTCCAGGTATCTGGGCTGCTGGAGATTGCACAAATATTTTATATCATCAAAATAACATAGCCGCTGGTGATGCTGTCCGAGCCCTCGAAGACATTTATCTTTATATACATACAAAATAAATTTTATATAATTTATTTTGTAAGCTTGCAAGCTTTTTTTAAAAAGACTATAATTCAAAAACTGTTAGATGTTGGAAATGAGGTTAGATTCCTCTACTGTGCCGCAACGGTAATCCTTGGTGTCGCCTTTGCCAAATTTGGCTTCAGCGTACCGAAGTAGTCCGGTCGTCATTTAACAAAGCTTCCGAGCAGAAGATTTTTTCATAGAATAAAAAGACTTTATGAATGATACTTTCTGCTCAAATGTTGAGAGAAGGTATTTTTTTATGACTAAATTAAAATTAAACAGAAAAATATATATAATCTTTCTTTCAGTCCTAATTCTCTTTGTCTTTTTTATAATTTTTATTTCTAATAAGGAAAACAAAACATTAGATTCTTCAACATCGCTTTATTCTAAAAACATAAATACTGAATCAGCTATCTTGAAAATTGGTGACACAACAACAAATTTGTCATTCCCTGCTAATACATTACTTTATGACACCCTAATAAAAGAAAAAACAGCTGGAAAAATAGTATTTTCTGGGAAAAATTACCCCGGATTGGGATTTTTTGTAACCGACATTGGGACATTACATACTGGCAATGGAAAGAATCTACTTTATTATATTAACGGCAAAGAAGCGACTGTCGGCGTTTCTTCTTATACACTCAAAAATAAAGACATCATTGAGTGGAAATTAAAATGAGACAAGGTTAAACCTTGTCAAAAAAATGAAAAATACATTTAAATTTAGTTTTTTAATTTTATTAGTTTTTGTTTTTTTGTCTATTTTAACAGTAAGAGCATACACTCCTTTAACATTAATTAGTTATGAAATATCAGAAACAACTATTTCTCCAAATAACGATGGAATAAGAGACACTACCGAAATTGATATTAAATATTCTGAAAAAGTTCATGCATATATTAATATACTTGATGCCCAGAAAAATGAAATTAGGCATTTATATGACTATATTACTGTCATTAACCCTAAATCAAAAATATGGGATGGTAAAAATGATTTAAAACAAATCGTTCCAGATGGATTATATACAATTCAAATTTTAGGAACCTCAACAAAAGATGCAGAAAATACTATTTCTGACACAAGTAAAACAATAACAGTAGATACTTATGTCCCAATAACCCTTTCAAGCATCACAATCACCACCCCAGCCACGAAGTTGAGTTATACAGTCGGAGACATTTTAGATATTGGCAATTTAATTGTAACAGGAACATATAGCGACGGCTCTACCAAAATTGAAACAATCACCCCTAGCGACGTAACTGGCTTTGATAGCACAACTCCCATTGCAGGACAAATTTTAACTATTACTGTCGGTGCTCAGACCACAACATACACAATCGATATAAACGCGAACACAATTGGAAATGGTGGGAGCGGTGGGAGTGTCAGCAAAACGTATCTTGATATTAAAACAGATGTAGATGTGCCGACCAGTTGTAATGCCACTGACATTGACGGAATAATACATGAATACCCCAATGGTAATTCATATTTAGCCATTTGTGCATTAGAAACAGCTATAAAAAATGCTTCAATCACTAACGTAAAATTATCAAATCAATATCCAAGCCTTGGTCTGTTTGTTACATCCATCAATGATGTTATTGCTGATCCAAATAGTCAGTATTGGGCAATTTATCAAAATGGAAATCTTGCAAACTCAGGAATTACTTCCCTGCCAGTTGTCGCAGGAGATATTATCATATTTCAACTTAATGATTTTTCTGATAAAAATTTAGGAGATAAAATCACCGTCAATATTCATTCTCTAATTAATAATATCCCAGCTGTCGTTATTGGCACTGGTGGAGGATGTAGTGGTGGATGTGGTGGAGGAGGAATTTATATACAACCAGTTTTTGATGCTCAAAAAGCATTGACTTATTTGAAAAATTCACAAAGTCCAGATGGTTCATTTGGTAATTCTCTTTTATATACAGACTGGACAGCAATAGCTTTCGGGGTTATGAATGTGACTGATAGTTCCTATGACAAAATCATCAGCTATTTTAATTCTCACAATACTCTTAGTTCCCTTTTGACAGACAATGAAAGACATGCGATGTCTCTCCTTGCCCTCAAACAAAATCCATATTCATTCGGTAATGTAAATTACATCAAGGCTATTACAGATAGTTTTGATGGCATACAATTTGGTGAATCCACTCTCATAAACGATGACATCTTTGCCCTTATTCCACTTAAAAATTCTGGTTATACAGCAAGTGATGAAATTATTATAAAAGATATTGCTTTTTTAATTTCAAAACAAAAAGAAAACGGCTCTTGGGAAGAGAGTGTAGACATCACATCTGCAGGAATCCAAGCATTGAAACCTTTTGAATCTATCATAGGCGTCACAGAGTCTATTTCAAAAGCGACTTTATATCTGATAAATCAGCAAAAAAATGATGGCGGTTGGAATTCAGTTTATTCTACAAGCTGGGTAATGCAAGCCATGGGTGCCCTTTCTGCTTCTTGGATTAAAGGCATATATACACCAAATAATTATCTAGGCGCTCAACAAAATGCAGACGGCGCAGTTCTTCCACCATATGAAACTTTACAAAATCGTATTTGGGCAACGAGCTATGCTATCGTCGGAAATTCGCAAAAACCATGGAGTACAATTATGCAAAATTTTCCAAAACCTGAAAATCAAAATATTTTAACAAATTCAACACCCGAAATAAAAACAACAACATTGCCATCAAATACTACAAAAAAAGTTCAAAATCCAGAAATTAAAAAATCAAAAGAGCCAATTTCGCAAAATCTACAAAGAGCAATAAGTGCAACGGCATTAAATCCAGATACACTTTCAGCAACAGTAATTAATGCAGAAAACACTTCCACCCCAGACAACACCACTCCGTTTATTCTAGGATTTTTATCTGGCGTAGCTGTTCTATATCTTCTCT
>JBAWYA010000022.1:0-8998 GCA_037143815.1 bacterium
CTTAGTTTCATATTTGAATATTTCAAAATTTATTATTATTAGTCATTCTTTTGCGGCGCCTATCGCTTTGGAATATATAAAATCATTTAAAGAAACTATTTTAGGAACTGTCTTTCTTTCTCCAATGATTAATTTGAATAGGAATTTTTCAACAACCGTGATGCGACCATTATTAAAATTGACTAAACTTTTTGATTTATTTCCATTTAATTCAAAAATAGGTGGCCATATTGATTACACTAAATATTTTAATTCTTTTGATTGGAGTTTAAAAAGAAATTATGCCGATATTAAAAATACAACATTTAGGGTTCATTTGTATTGTTTGAGGCAGTCTTTTAATCTAACAGAACAGGAATATGGTTTAGATAAGATAGATGTGCCAACACTTATCGTGCATGGGAAAAAAGATAGTTTTGTTCCTGTTAAAAATTCAGTTATTTTGTCTAAAAAAATAAAAAATTCAGAACTTATTATAATTCCAGACATTGATCATATTGTTGTGCTTAATAAGGTTAAGGAAGTCTCAGAAGCTATTCTGAATTTCACCAAAAAGCACTTCTATGTATCATAAATTTAAATTTTATTGTAAGAAATTAATTACACGTCTTATACATATTCGGAAAAAATTAATAATATTTTTAGTGGTTTTTTTTGTTATATTAGTTGGTGCATATTCATTCTTTCTATATCACACATATTTACAATTGTTTGGTAATGTTATTTTTGATAGAAATGGTCGTATAGTTTCGATAGTGCCTAATAAATTTGATGAAGTTGCTTTTCGTGCTGAAGAAATTCCTGATAAGCTTATTCAGAAAATAATTCAGCAAGAAGATCAGCAGTTTTATTATCATATTGGTTTTAATCCATACCGATGGACAAAAGCCCTAATAGGTAAGTTGGAAGGCAAGAAAATTATCGCAGTTAGTACCATACCAGAACAGCTTGTAAAAAATTTATTAAGAAATAATAATAAAAGAAATGTTTTTAACAAAGTAAATGAACTGATGGGTAGTTCAACTTTGTCACTTTTGTTTTCCAAAAATGAGATTATGAAAATGTATGTAAATTCTGTGCCTATGGGTAACGGTATTATTGGTATGGGGACGGCTAGTGAGTATTATTTTAATAAAAATATTAATGATTTGAATGATAAAGAAATGGGTTTGTTGCTTCAAACTCTTAAAAACCCAAACAGTTATAATCCAAATACATTATTAAAAAATAATTTAGATGAAAATTACAAAATACATGTAAACAATTTACGTCCAGCATTTTATCCTGAATTACAAGCATATTGTGGAGAAAAAAAATTATGTAAAACTACAATTGATAAAAATGTAACTAATATCATACGTGAGCAATCAAAAAAAATAACAGAACAATTATGGGATATGCATGGCGAAAATGCTGCAATAGTTGTTCTTGATGTAAAAAATAAAAATTTTTTAGCACTTATTGGAACTCCTGAGCCTACACTTCTTTCTCATGGGTATCAAATTGATATGACGCAAGAATATCGTGCAATAGGTTCAACAGTCAAACCTTTTATCTATGCACTTGCATTTATGAAGGGGGCCGGACCAGATACAATTGTTGATGATAATCCGGTTGAATTACCATTATTGTCTGATTTTTCTCTTTATCCTAAGAATTTTGATGGCAAATATAGAGGTCGTATTAGTTTAAAGGAGGCACTTAGTCAAAGTTTAAATATTCCTGCTTTAAAAGTAATGAATTTTGTTGGTTTACAATCTTTTTATGATTGGTTTACAAATGATGTTCGTATAAATCTAATACAAGAACCACGTGATTATGGATCAAGTACAGCATTAGGTGCTCTTGAATTAACACCGACTCAGTTGGCATATATGTTTACTATATTTCCACAAAATGGTAAGTTGTTGCCATATAAAATAGTATCAGATGAAGAAATTTTATTAAAAGGATTTACAAAAAAAACAATGGAAGAGCGAGATGTCCTTTCTTCATCTTCTACTGAAGCTGTCACAAGTATTTTATCAAATCGTTTTTATGGAGTTGAACAATTTGGGGTAAATAGTAATTTACAATTGCCTATAAAAAATTATAGTGTTAAAACGGGGACAAGTAGTAACTATCATGATTCATGGGTAATTTCGTATACTCCAGAAGTTGTGGTGGTTGTGTGGGTTGGCAATACGGCCAATGAACCAATGCAAAGAATAACTGGTCAATCCGGAGCGGGGGATTTGTGGGAGATGGTCATGGGTATCTTGATGGATAATAAATATATAAATGATGAAGAATTTAATTATATGATTAAGGAGCAGGGTTATCCTAAAATAGGAAGCGTACTTCAAATAATGGATTCATCCATATTTATTTTTCCAAAGAATGGTGATCGCATCAGAATAGAGAAAGGACAAACAGTGCAGTTGTCTGCGACTTCTGGTGGCGTGTGGTATCTTGATTCACAAATTATTGGTAGTGGTAGTGAAATTTCTTGGATACCAACAAAGGAAGGGAATACTAAAATAACTTTCAAGGGAAGTGGCGTAGTTGAAAGTTTATCTATTTCTGTAAAGTTTAAATAATATTATTGTACGATAGTGATGGTTTTACCATTAGTGCGTCCAAATATATCAGGCTGATAAAGTTCAGATACTACAGTAGGGTAAAGAGAATATACTCCAGGCACACGAGCTCGTATGTAGTAAGTGTATTCATATGTTCCTTCATTTAATTTTTCTACAAACATAAATCTTCTGTCGGTGCGTGATTCAACATATGAAGGATATAATTCTTTTTTGGAATCAACTTTGTCGAGGTAATAATCATATTTTTTTGTTGCATCATCTATTACTTGAGTTGTATTTAGATTTTCATTTAGAATATCAAAACCGGCAGCTATAGAATCATCAACACCTACAAGGTTTCTTTCTTGGTCTGTTTTTATCGTCAAGGTAACCTTTATGAGGTCTCCAACACTAGCAGTTTCTGTGCCATCTTTAGCAATTTTTGTTCCAGAATATACTCTTTTAACATCGAAACCACGATTGACAGTTGGTGCATCTTTGGCTTTTATATAGTATCCATATTGTAAATTTGAAAATACTGGTTGGCTTTTACCGATAGTATTTTTGTGAGTAGTTTCAATGCTATGAATACTATTGTTTAAAAAAATACTATCACTAATTGTGTCTACAAGAGGTTTAAAGATTTCTTTTTTAGTTATTTTTTTCTCATCTATTTTTTTACCATCAAGCGTAACTGTTATTGTTGAATTAAAGAATGAATTGCTTGTTTTTTCCATGAAATATATTAAAGCGTCTGCCACTACTATTGTATCTTGGGTTGATCCGAACATTCCATCCACTTTTTGTTTACTTGTTAAGTATGAGACTATCTTTGGTACTAATGGATTTTTTAAGTCATTTTTATCTACGAGATATTTTAGATAAAGGGCGGTAGCACTGGTATTGGTATCATAGTAATAGTATTTATTTTCAGATGAAATATATGCATTGTGTGCATCAATTTGAATTTTAGCTATAAGTTTATCTTCAGCTTGTTTTACTAGGTCATTATTTATATATCCTTTTTCACCCAACATTAATATTTCTATTAAACTACGACCACTTAAGTTTGAAATTATTTCTTCTTTACTTAGTGTGTATTCAAGTTGTGCAATTACATTTTTTATCGAATCATTGTTTAATTTTCTGTTATTTGAGATAATAACATTCAAATTATGCAATATTCCTACATAATTTATTTCATTTTCTAATTGACTTGCTAGCATATCAGACTCGATATAATTTTGTATTTTTCCAAGCATATCTTCAGAGACGTTGTATTCATTGGTGGATTTGATCATTAAAAGAGATTCAAATATAGCAGCTGTTAATTCTCTATCAGAACGCATGCCGACATAATATGAAAATGATCCGTCTTCTTTTTGGCTACTTTGTAATTCATTTATGGTTTTCTCGACAACTTCCTTGATGAGTACATTTTCTGTGCCATCATAGACAGATGTGATTGGTTGTTCATCTAGACTTATTGCATATTTCTTTGACATTGATTCCAATATAGCTAAAGAACGAGCTTTGCTTGTTTTTTGTTCCATACAACCATATGGATATTGAGCCATAGAGAACATTGATGTAGCAATATAATTACCAGCTGTGGCTCCACTAATTATTTTTATGTCACCTGTTTGTTTTTCATTTCCTAGTTTTTTAATACGATTTTTTATAATACCATCTAAAGAAAAACTACTATTGGCAACAAATTCTTTTATTACTGAAGAGTGCATTGGTATACTTGATTCAATTATATCAACTAAATTACCTGAAGAAGTTTTTATTGTTATTGGAATTAAATTGACTGATTCATCTGTGGGGGCTGTGGCAGGCAAGTAGACAGTTTCTGAAGTTCTAGGTAGTAGGGTTAATTCTTTTTTTATTTCAGATTTTTCCCATAAAATACTACTAGATCCTGAGAGTGTAATGTTTAATTTTGTGTTACTTGTATTTTGTACTAAGACAGGCAACATAAAGCTGTCACCATAAGACAAGAAAGATGGGGCAAGTATTTCAGAAGAAAGTTCTTTATTTGTTTTAATAATAAGACGATTTTGTCCAAATTTATTTTCTTTAGTTTGGGCTACAACTTCAGTTTGCCAACTTGTAATATTATCGGGGAAAGAAAATTCAGTTGATGCTTCACCATTTTTGTCAGTAGTGAGTTGTGCTTCCCAGAATGCTGTATCTTTAAATGTTCCTCTTTTTTTACGAGAGAGATCATTACCTCCATCACCACCTTTTGCGCCATTGCCGAGTGGTATGTTTAATTCTTCTAGTTTAGTGAGCCAGTTGGTGTAGGTGGATACTGTGTGTGCAATAGATGAAATAAAGAATGACAAAGGATTCTTTTCGTAATTGCCATAGAGTGCAAGTACTGATTCGTTTACTACAGATACAGATAAATCTGCATCAGGTATGGGTTTGTTGTTGCTGTCTACAATGGAGATCATCAATTTTGCTTTTTCCCCTGGGAGATATTGTTTCTTATCATATTTTGCACTTATCTTTAGAGTATGAGATTGTGTATCTACAGAGATATTTTTTTCTTCATATGAAACAGTTCCATCATTTGAAAGTGTTGTGACAGACAACATTACATTTGGTGTGTACTCTTCTTTGAGTAAAATATCGAGTGTGAATACTTTAGAATTGAATGGTATAAATTTATAATCAATTATATCTGCTTGTTCTAGTGCTATTAATGCAACGCCAGACTGGCTGTTTTGAGAGATGAGGAAAGGTACTGTGGTACCGGCTTTCATTTCAATATTTTTTGGTGAGCTGATGGATAAAGAGTTGTTATTGTTTGGTTCTCTATTGGATGTGTCTTCTGGGTCACCACTTACATAAATATACTCTTCATATCTAGCATCCTTAGCAGTTTTTATTTGTATTCTATATTGTCCACCTTTCTCTGGGGTCCATGATAGATTGTACTTGCCATTGATGTCAGTAGTAATATTATAATTTGCCTGTCTTGTAAACGTTTGCGTCCAGTTTCTATAATAGTTTCCGTCGTATTCCTGACGTTCATTATTAACCCACTCAACTTTATCAATCGATATGTCAACAGGTTCATTTATTCTTGGTGATTGTGTTGCACGTGTTTTAACTGCGATTTCTGATTGAAATGATTTACCAAGAACGCCATAATATTCTGCATCGTGTAAGCTGACTATGTCACTAGATCGGAAAACAGTGAAAGAGGTTTGTGTGCTAACATTGTCGCCATTTTTTGTTGTAACAGATATGTTGAGTGAGACTATTCTTTCATTGTCAGAATATGAATTTTCTTTAAATAAAGAAGTAAGGTCAATATATTGGGTGAGTTTACCATCACTATTAAGTGTTGATTGTTTTGTTGTTTCAAATTTATCTTTGTAATTACATTCGTCACTTTCATATTCACAATAATATAGATTGTTTTGTGAGGTTATGTGTATTGATACATTTGCATTTGATAGGGGAATGCCAGAATATAATTCTCCTGATAGATTTAGAATTGCTTTTTCAGATACGCCAGTAAATTCTGTTTTATTCATCTTTGCTTCCAGTTTAAATGGTGCATTTTTATATTCCTCTACTTGTATAGATGTGTTGCCGTTTAAAGAACCAACGAGAGAGTATGATCCTAGATCAGAGTTTGCTGGTATTATAAAACTTCCTTTGCTGACTCCATAAGAGTCTATTGGTTTTTCATCGGAATTAATTAGTTTATTGGTATTATATGATTTAACTTCGAGACTGAATTTTTCTGAAGTTGCTTCTGGGTTTAGTGGTTTACCATCTATATATTTTCTTGTGATTGCTTTCCATGATACGGTGTCACCAGGTTTATACATCGGACGATCGGTGTATATATATGTTCTGACATTATCATTATTTTCGTATGAATAATTAAGTTTGTCACGATTGTCATATAAGACAGCATATTCTCCGGCATATTCTGCTATTAACCATTCTGAGTTTATTTGGTCATTTATGCTTTTACCTCCATTGTCAGTAGTTGAAATTTTATTAATATTACCTAGACTTGCTGGCGAGTTTCCATTTTGGATTATGTTACCAATACTCATCTTTACTCCGGCAAGTGGTTGTAAGGTATCTAGGTTGTAAATAAACACATAACTTTTATCTGTTGATTTTTTTTCTATTATCGACAAATTCGTTATTTGTAACCAGCCTTTTACTGAGAGGCTCGATGTGGTGTCTTTCAAGATTACTGAGTACAGACCGACTTTTTGTTTTGTAATTTCTGGAATATTGATTTGGACTAGTCGTGATTCATAATATTTATTTGTACCAACGATTGTTTTTTCAAAACGTTGTTTACATTTTTCACTGTCATTGAAATTTATACTATTAGTGCGAGAGACTATATAATTTTCAGCAGTAAGTTCACAAACTGATACTTGTATATTTGGTACATTACGAACTGCAAATGTAAGTTTTGTTTTGTCGGGTTTTGTTATTGTGCTACTAGGTTGTAGGGCACTGAGCTCTCGTTGTTTTTTGGGAATTTCTCCAGTTTTAAATGTTAATACTTCTTTTCCTGTTTGCCCATAAATGTCTTCCACACTTACTTTTAATGTGTAATTTGTGTTGGGAAGTAATTTTGTGTCTATCATTGTCCTATAGGAATCTTCTGAACATTCCCATACCCCACCCCCAAAATTATAATAGTTAATAAAATTTTTATAAGTGTCAGAAGAATACCATCCAGTTACACTTGCTTGGCCATCAAGAAAATCTAGATATTGTGGAAAATTTTTCGATATTTTATCTGGGCGTTTTAGTGGGTTGTTAGAACAAAATGCGATGTAATCAGTATTGTATATTATAGTTCCATTTTCTGTTGGATTTATTGATTTAGAGAGCTTCAACCTATCTGGTGTTTTTATATTTACTATAAATGGTTTTGGAAGTAGATTTATGCCTGTTGTTGAAACTGCTTTTTTAATAGTGAATGGTATTGTACTTTCAAATGGAAGTTGTGTTTTGTCTAAAGTCAGTAATAAATTTTTCTTATTTATTTTTTTAACGTATCTATTATTTTCTAGTACTTCGTCTATGGTGTATTCTATTTTTAATGTTGAAGGAGAGGTTATCAATAAATTTTTATCGATTTCTTCTGTGAAGGATACACTCAAGTCTTTTGTTGGATCTATGTCTATATAGTCTTTCCCGTTATTTTTATTTTTCCAATAACTATTGTAATTAATACTATTTACCACATCACCAAAAGAAAAAGTGCCAGAATATGGTTGTGTTATTGCTATATTGCCTTCTGGTGTATGAACTTCTTGTATTGCGATGGTGTATGTACTATTAAAGTCCCACATTTTGTAACCATTTTCATTCATTGGGGGTTTAATGGAAATAACATTTTTTTCTATTGTGATTGGAGTGGTAATTTTCTCTCCATTTTTTTCAACTGATATGTATTTTTGTGTTTTTTCTGAAGATAGTGCGCTAGAGAAAGTAAAAGTTGCATTTTCGTTTACAGAAACAGGCAAAGATTCATGTATTCGTGTGAGTGGGGAAATTGTAAAAGAATAAGTTCGTAATTTGTCATTTATATCATATGTGTTATTTTGAGAGTCTCTAAGTGAAGCAAGTGAAACTGTATATGTTGTAGAAGGTGTAAATGGTATTTCTGGAACAAACATTAATGTATTTCCATTTTTCCATTGCCATATGCCAGGATGGCTTGGTGTTAGAACAGGAGGATTCTTTAAGTCCATACTTTTAGATACTGTATCTAAGACATCTGCTTGTTTGTCGAACAATATACTTATATTAGTAACGTGTTCTACAGTATCACCTGGTCTTGGATATACGCTGATTACTTTTGGTGTGTCATATACGATAGCATAATCTACAAATGTTGTATCATTTTTTTTGTAAACGAATGCAATTTCGCTATTATCTATAATTGTTGGTTTGATTGAAATAACCATTTTATTATTGTCACGCAATACTTCAAATGGAATATTTGGTTCCACTGTTAAATTCATTGGATTAACAGATGGATTGTTTAAAAATTCTTCTGGTATAGAAATAGATACTTGTCTTCCATTGAAAACAGTATCTGGAGCTATGTCTACGTATTCTGATTTACCTTCAGGAAAATAAGCAGATACAGTGAATTTACCTGGGTGTGAAACGTTGTATTCATATACAGCAAATAGAATAACGAATATAAAAATTATTATCGGAACAACGCCTTTCATTAATTGGAAGATACGTTTTTTGGGTGGAGCAGATTTAATAGATTGAATGTAGTTTTTTGTAAAAGATTTTATTTTTACATAGAACTGTTGGCACTTTTCAGCTACAATACGACACAAATTTATAAAAGACTTCGTAACATTTTTATAGTTATTCATAATATGAAATATACATCTTTTTTGTATTTTTTCATA